>NZ_JAFCMA010000011.1:0-237766 GCF_018130125.1 Bradyrhizobium sp. AUGA SZCCT0177
AAGCCGTAAAGCCATTGCGCAGGGAAGGCCGGGTGTTCTCCGCTGCCCTGTATGCTCGTGTGCATTTTGTTTTGTGCTAACCGCACACGAGACCGCGGGTGCAGCGCGCACCCGGTCTTCCCTGCGCCCTCTCTATGAGAGGGCGGGAAGTTTCTGGCAAAGCTCGGGTGCAATGCGCCGCGAGAAGGTAAAAGTGCGTTCAGTGCACGGTGCAGCTACAAACACCGCTGTCGTCCCGGCCTTGCGCCGGGACCCATACGCCGCGGCCCATCCGTTAGAGCGCTGGCGTTAGAGACCTTCTACTACCATGAGCGCCGCGGCGTATGGGTCCCGGCCTTCGCCGGGACGACAATAGTTAGAGGATTGACTCCCTCGCCAATAGTTATAAAATATAACTATTCTGGACGGGAAACAATAATCCATGGGAAACGCCGCTTCCGCAACCGCTGACCAGGCTGGATTGCTGACCATCGAGAAATCAGGCGCGGTGCTGACCGTGGGTCTCAACCGCCCCGCCAAGCGCAATGCGCTGAACGATGGCATCATCCTCGCGATCCAGGATTGCTTCGCCAATCTTCCCGAAGGGACCGGCGCCGTGGTCATCCATGGCATCGGCGACCACTTCTCCTCCGGCCTCGATCTGTCTGAACTGACCGAGCACGATGCGACCGAGGGCCTGCGGCACTCGCAGATGTGGCATCGGGTGTTCGACCGCATTCAATACAGCCCCGTGCCTGTCATTGCGGCGCTCAAGGGCGCGGTGATCGGCGGCGGGCTGGAGTTGGCCTGCGCCGCGCATATACGCGTCGCCGAGCCATCAGCCTATTTCGCGCTGCCCGAGGGCCAGCGCGGCATCTTCGTCGGCGGCGGCGGCTCGGTGCGGCTGCCGCGGCTGATCGGGGTGGCGCGGATGACCGACATGATGCTGACGGGCCGGGTCTATTCCGCGACCGAAGGCGCCGCCTATGGCTTCTCGCAATATCTCACCGAGGCCGGCGGCGCGCTGCCCAAGGCGCTGGAACTGGCCGAACGCGTTGCGGCCAATGCGCCGCTGACCAATTTTGCGGTGCTGCAGGCATTGCCGATGATCGCGGAAGCCAATCCGCAGGCCGGCCTGCTGATGGAGTCGCTGATGGCCACGGTGGCGCAGAGCGACAAGGAGGCAAAGCGCCGGATCCGTGAATTTCTCGATCGCAAGACCGCCAAAGTGAAACCGACCTGACATGAGCGCCAAGCCCAACATGTCCCCGATTGAAAGTGCCGGTCGCAGCGGCAGCACCCATCCGCTGCGCGCGATCTCGTTCGGCAATCCCGACGTCACGGTCGATCGCCGCGATGACGGCACCATCTATCTGCGGCCGAAGCTCAAACTGCGCGACTACCCGGTGCGCATCACCGATCGCCTGCATCATTGGGCCCGGGAAGCGCCCGAACGCGTCTTCATGGCGGAGCGCGACGCGACGACCGGCGGCTGGCGAAAAATCACCTACGCGCAACTGCTGACCTCGACGCGGCGCATCGCCTCGGCGCTGCTGGCGCGCGGGCTTTCGGCGGAAAAGCCGATCGTGATCCTGTCAGGCAATTCGGTCGACCATGCGCTGCTGGCGTTCGGCGCGCTCTATGCCGGCATTCCCTTTTGCCCGGTGTCGCCGGCCTATTCACTGGTGTCGCGCGATTACGGCAAGCTGGCCTTCCTGATGAAGCTGTTGACGCCCGGCCTCGTCTTCGCCGACGACGCCACGAAGTTCGCCGATGCGTTGACCTCCAACGTTGCGCCGGGGACAGAGATCGCAGCAACACGCGGCGAGGTGCCCGGCCGCGACGTGACGCTGCTGTCGGACCTGCTGGCGACGCCGGAGCATTGGCGCCTCGACGCGGCCCACGATGCCATTGGCCCGGACACAATTGCAAAGTTCCTGCTGACGTCAGGCTCCACCGGTAATCCCAAGGCCGTCATCAACACCCAGCGGATGATCTGCGCCAACCAGGTGATGCTGCGGGAAACGCTGGCGTTCCTGATGGACGAGCCGCCGGTGATCATCGACTGGCTGCCGTGGAATCACACATTCGGCGGCAACCACAATATCGGGCTGACGCTGTTCAACGGCGGCTCGATGTATCTCGACGAGGGCAAGCCGATGCCCGGCGGCATCGAGGAGACTGTGCGTAATCTCCGGGAGATTTCGCCGACGGTCTATTTCAACGTCCCCAAAGGCTATGAATCGCTGCTGCCTTATCTGCGCGAGGATGCCGCGCTGCGCGCAAAATTCTTCGGACGGCTGCACGCGATGTTCTTCTCCGGTGCGGCGCTGTCGCCGTTCATCTGGAACAGCCTCGACGAGCTCGCGGTGCAGGAGACCGGTTTTCGCATACCGATGCTGACCGGCCTCGGCGCCACGGAAACTTCGCCGTTCTTCATGTCGGTACGTCCCGACACCAGCCGCTCCGGTCATGTCGGCCTTCCCGTGCTCGGCAATGACGCAAAATTGCTGCCCAACAATGGCAAGCTGGAAGTCCGCGCCAAGGGTCCGAACGTCACGCCGGGGTACTGGCGTCAGCCCGAACTGACCGCCGCGGCATTCGACGAGGAAGGTTTTTACAAGTTCGGCGACGCGCTCAAGCCGGTCGATCCCGACAATTTCGACGCCGGCTTCGACTTCGATGGCCGCATCGCCGAGGATTTCAAGCTCGCCAGCGGCACCTGGGTCAGCGTCGGTCCCTTGAGGGCGCGGTTCGTTGCGGCATGCGCGCCTTTGGTGCGCGACGTCGTGATTGCCGGCATCAACCGCGACGAACTGTCGGCGCTGGTGATGCTCGATCTCGACGGCTGCCGTCTGATCAATCCAAAACTTCCGGCGAACGACCTCGCGGCAGCGGCATCCGATCCGCTGATCCGCGCGGCGTTCCGCGAGCGGTTCCAGAAGCTGCTGGCGGATGCCACGGGCTCGTCGACCCGGATCACGCGCGCGGTGCTGTTCGATGCGCCGCTGTCGATCGATCGCGGCGAAGTCACCGACAAGGGCTCCATCAACCAGCGCGCGGTGATCGAGCATCGCAGCGCGCTGATCGAGCAGATCTATTCACCGGCGCCGCCGGCGCAGGTCATCACGCTGAAATGAACTCCAGAAACCTAACTTCGAGAAGATTCTACCAGGGAGAAACACAATGCAGTTGAAGGACCAGGCGGCCATCGTCACCGGTGGCGCATCCGGATTGGGCGCCGCCACCGCGCGCCGGCTTGCCGCGCAGGGCGCCAAGGTCGCGGTGTGCGACCTCAACGCCAAGCTCGCTGAAACCGTCGCCGCCGAAATCGGCGGCGTCGCCGTTGTCTGCGACGTCTCGGACGCCGCCTCGGCAGAAGCGGCGGTCGCCGCCGCCGCGAAGGCACATGGCCCGGCTCGCGTGCTGGTCAATTGCGCCGGGATCGGCGTCGCCAAGCGCGTGATCGGCAAGGAAGGCCCGATGGCGCTCACCGATTTCGACCGCGTGATTAGGGTCAATCTGATCGGCTCGTTCAACATGCTGCGGCTCGCGACAGCAGGCATGTCGAAGCTGGAGCCGCTTGAGTCAGGCGAACGCGGCGTCGTGATCTCGACCGCCTCGGTCGCGGCCTATGACGGCCAGATCGGGCAATCAGCCTACTCGGCTTCCAAGGGCGGCATTGTCGCGATGACGCTGCCGATCGCGCGCGAGCTGGCGCAGTTCGGCATTCGCGTGCTGACCATCGCGCCCGGCCTGTTCCTCACGCCGCTGCTGGCCAATTTGCCGCAGGAGGCGCAGGACTCGCTCGCCGCCTCGATCCCGTTCCCGCGCCGGCTCGGGCAGGCCGACGAGTTTGCCTCGCTGGCGCTGCATATGATCGACAACCCTTACCTGAACGGCGAAGTGGTGCGGCTCGATGCCGCGCTCCGCATGGCCCCGCGCTAAGTATGGTCCGTTTACTTCTCCCTCGCCCCGCACTTGCGGGGAGAGGGTCGGGGTGAGGGGCTCTATCCGCTAACCCCGGTGTCAATTGCTGGACCTGTACAATTCAACGTCATGAGGCTCTAGGGATATCCAATGTTCGTTAACCGGCGCGACGTGCAGATCCAGTGGGGCGATTGCGACCCCGCCAACATCGTCTACTACCCGCGCTATTTCGCGATGTTCGACGATTCGACCTCGATCATGTTCGAGGCGGCCGGCTTTTCGAAACAGGACATCATCCACAAATACGGCCTCGTCGGCATTCCCATGGTCGATACGCGGGCGAAATTCCACATTCCGTCGACCCATGGCGACTGGATCAGGATCGAAAGCCGGATCGAGAGTTTCAAGCGCTCCAGCTTCGAGGTGGTCCACAACGTGTTCAAGGGTGAAGCGCTGGCGATCGAGGCGTTCGAGACCCGCGTGCTGGTCGGCAAGCATCCGGACGATCCCGCGCGGCTGAAATCGGCTCCGATGCCGCCGGAGATCATCGAGCGGTTCATGCGGGGCTGAGGCATAGATGGCTGACTTGTTAGCTGACTTGGCGCGTTGCATCACCTAAAGAAGGGGCTGAATTGGCGACCAATTTTTGATCTAAAATTAAAACAATATCCAAGGGAGGAATGAATGAAGAAGTTTTATCTGTCCGCTGCCGTGATTGCGGCGTCGCTGGCGCTGCCGGCCGTGCCCGCGTTGGCGCAAGCCAATGAAATCGTCATCGGCATCACCATCGTCACCACCGGCCCGGCCGCGGCCCTTGGCATTCCCGAGCGCAATGCGCTGGAATTCGTGCCGAAGGAAATCGGCGGCGTGCCGCTGAAACTGATCGTGCTTGACGATGGCGGCGATCCGACCGCCGCCACCACCAACGCGCGGCGCTTCGTCACCGAATCCAAGGCCGACATCATCATGGGTTCGTCGACCACGCCGCCGACGATTGCCGTCTCCACCGTCGCCAACGAAGCCGGCATTCCGCATTTCGCGCTGGCGCCGCTGCCGATCAACGAGGCGCGCATGAAATGGTCGGTCGCGATGCCGCAGCCGATCCCGATCATGGGCAAGGTGCTGTACGAGCACATGAAGGCCCACGGCATCAAGACCGTCGGTTACATCGGTTACTCGGATTCCTACGGCGACCTCTGGTTCAATGATTTCAAGGCCCAGGCCGTTCCGATGGGCATAGCCCTGGCGACTGAAGAGCGTTATGCCCGTACCGATACGTCGGTCACCGGCCAGGTGCTGAAGCTGCTCGCCGCCAATCCCGATGCGGTCCTCGTCGGCGGCTCCGGCACCGCCGCGGCCTTGCCGCAGGCCGCGCTGCGTGAGCGTGGCTACAAGGGCCTGATCTATCAGACCCACGGCGCCGCCAGCATGGACTTCATCCGTATTGCGGGTGCGGCGGCGGAAGGCGTGATCATGTCTTCCGGTCCGGTGATGTCGCCGGAAACCCAGCCCGACAGCGCACTGACCAAGAAGCCGGGTCTCGCGCTCAACGCCGCCTATGAAGCCAAGTACGGCGCCAACAGCCGCAGCCAGTTCGCCGGCCATTCCTACGACGCCTTTGAAGTCCTCAAGCGCGTCATTCCGCCGGCCCTGAAGGCCGGCAAGCCGGGCACGCCGGAATTCCGTGAAGGCATCCGTCAGGCCCTGCTGACCGAACGCGACATCGCCGCCAGCCAGGGCGTCTACAACTTCACCGAAAAAGACCGCTACGGCCTGGATGACCGCTCCCGCATCATCCTGACCGTGAACAACGGAAAGTACGTTCCGGCGAAGTGAGTCTCAACTCGATCCGTCATGGCCGGGCTTGTCCCGGCCATCCACGTCTTGGTCGCAAAAGATAGACGTGGATGCCCGGGTCAAGCCCGGGCATGACGTCGTTGGGTTCAGTGCTAGAGCTAAATCGCGCTCTCGCCCTCGTGCGTGAAGCCGAGATAGCTCGCTGCGACGCGCGCGTTGGTGGCGATGTCGCTGGCGGGGCCGCTCAGGACGAATTCGCCGAGCTCCATCACGTAGGCGCGGTCGGCGATCTTGAGCGCGGCTTGCGCGTTCTGTTCGACCAGCAGCACCGAGACACCGGCCGCTCGTAACTCGCCGATGGTGCGGAAGATGTCGGCGACGATGATCGGTGCGAGGCCGAGGCTCGGCTCGTCCAGCATCAACAGTTTCGGGGCGCCCATCAGCGCGCGGCCCATCGCCAGCATCTGCTGCTCGCCGCCGGAGAGCGTGCCGGCGAGCTGCTTGCGCCGCTCCTTCAGCCGCGGAAACAGCGCATAGACCCGCTCGAACGATCTCGCCGCAATCGCCTTCGGAATCCGGAACGCGCCGAGCTGCAGATTGTCCTCAACGTTCATGGTGCCGAACAATTCGCGGTGCTCGGGCACGAGGCTCAGTCCAACAGCGACGCGGTCCTCGATGTCGAGGGAAGCCATGTCCGCGCCGGCGAAAGCCGCCGATCCCGTGAGCGGCAGGATGCCCATGATGGCGTTAAGCAGCGTCGTCTTGCCGGCGCCGTTGGCGCCGATGATGGTGACGATCTCGTTGTCGGCGACTTCGAGCGATACCGAGCGCACCGCCTCGACCTTGCCATAGGCGACATGCGCATCGCTCACCCTCAACAGCGCGCTCATGTGGTGGCTCCGAGATAGGCCTTGATCACGTCGGGGTTGGTCTTGATATCAGCCGGCGTGCCCTCGGCGATCTTGGTGCCGAAGTCGAGCACCACGATCCGGTCGGCCAGATCCATCACAAAACCCATGTCGTGCTCGACCAGAAGCACCGACATGCCGCCGTCACGCAACTGGCGCAGCAATGCGGCGAGCCGCTGCTTCTCCATGTGGCGGAGGCCCGCGGCGGGCTCGTCGAGCAGCAGCAGCAGCGGATCGACGCACAGCGCGCGCGCGATTTCGACGATGCGCTGCTGGCCGAGCGACAGGCTTCCCGCCAGCTGGTCGATCTGGTCGCCGAGGCCGACGCGCTCGATCTGGCGCGCGGCTTCCGCCAGCAATCGGGCTTCATCTGATCGGTCGAGCCGGAACATGCTGGAGATCGCGCCGGCATGGCCGCGCAGATGCGCGCCGATCGCGACGTTCTCGAGCACGGTCATGTCGGGCACCAGCTTGACGTGCTGGAAGGTTCTGCTGACGCCGAGCTTGACGACTTCCTGCGGCGGCGCGTTGTCGACCTTGGTGCCGAGCACCGAGATCGCGCCGCCGGTCGACGTCAAAACCCCCGTGATCAGGTTGAAGGTCGTGCTCTTGCCGGCGCCGTTGGGGCCGATCAGGGCAACGATCTCACGCGCCCCGACGTCGAAGCTGACATCGTTGACGGCGATGACGCCGCCGAATTGCTTGCGCGCCTTGTCGATATGCAGCAGCACCGAAGGTGTCGACGGCGCCCGCACCCGCGCAGGCAGCTCGAGCGAGGTGTCAGGGATCTTGCGGGCCGGCTTGAATGGCAACCTCGACATCAGCCAGGGCCACACCCCGGTGGGCGCCAGCTGCAGCAGCACGACCAGCAGGATGCCGAACACGATGGTCTCAAGCTGGCTCTGGCCGCCGAAAATATACGGCAGGTAGCTCTGCAGGATCTCCTTGAGGATCACCACGATGCCGGCGCCGAGCACCGCGCCCCAGACATAGCCGGCGCCACCGACGACGGCGATGAACAGATATTCGATGCCGGCCTGTGCGCCGAACGGCGTCGGGTTGGCGGCGCGCTGGAAGTGCGCATAGAGCCAGCCGGAAAGCCCGGCCAGCATCGCCGCATAGATGAACACCAGAAGCTTGGCGCGCGGCGTCTGCACGCCGAACGCTTCGCCGGCGATATGCCCGCGGCGCAGCGCGCGGATGGCGCGGCCGGTGCGGGAATCCAGCAGGTTCATGGTCAGCAACGCCGAGAGCAGCACGGCGATCCAGATGGCGAAATAGATCGTGCCGGGATCGAGCATCCGGAAGCCGCCGATGCTCAGCGGTGGAATGCCGGAAATGCCGTCATTGCGGCCGAGGAATTCGAGCTTGCTGAACAGATAAAACAGCCCGATGCCCCAGGCGATGGTGCCCAGCGGTAGATAATGGCCGGACAGCCGCACCGTGACGATGCCGAGCAGGACCGCCGCGATGCCGCTGACGAGCAGCGAGAGCGGCAGCGTCAGCCATGGCGACACGCCGTAGGCGGTGGTCAGCACCGCGGTGGTGTAGGCGCCGAAGCCGCAAAACGCCGCTTGGCCGAACGAGGTGAGGCCGCCGACGCCGGTCAGCAGCACGAGCCCCATCGCAACCAGTGCGGCAAGGCCGATATTGTCCAGCAGCACGATCCAGAACGGCGGTATGCCCGGGATGAACGGGATCACCGCCATGACGATCGCGAAGATGATGAGGGGAAGCCGTTGCGTCATCGCCGTCAGTCCTTCTCTTCCTCGACCGCGGGGGCTGCGAGCGAACGCAGCACCAGCACGGGAAGGATCAGCGTGAAGACGATGACCTCCTTGAAGTTACTGGCGTAGAACGAGGAGAAGGCCTCGACGCTGCCGACCACCAGGGCGGCGACCGCCGTCAGCGGATAGCTCACCAGCCCGCCGATGATGGCGGCGATGAAGCCCTTCAGGCCAATCAGGAAGCCGGTGTCGTAATAGAGCGTCGTGATCGGCACGATCAGGATTCCCGAAATCGCGCCGATCACGGAGGCGAGCAGGAAGGCGATCTGTCCCGACAACGTGGTCCGGATGCCGACGAGGCGGGCGCCGAGGCGATTGACGGCGGTGGCGCGCAGCGCCTTGCCCATCAGCGTGAAGCCGAAGAACAGCCACAGCGCGATGATGAAGGCGATGGTCAGGCCGTAGACGGCGATGCTCTGGCCGGTGAAGCGCAGCGGTCCCACCGTGAACGCCGCATTCGACAGCGCAGGTCCGCGCAGGCCTTCGGCGCCGAAGAACACGAGGCCAAGGCCCTGCAGCGCGAGGTGGCAGCCGACCGAAGCGATCAGCAGCACCAGCACCGAGGTGTGCGCGAGCGGCTGAAAGGCGATGCGATAAAGAAACAGCCCGATCGCCGCGACGATCAGCAGCGACAACGCGATATTGATAGCAATCGGTGTTTTGGGACCGGCCAGGGCGTAGGTCAGCGCCAGGATCGCCACCGGCAGCACGATGTTGAGCAGTACCGAGCGCGCCACCAGCTTGAGACGGAGCGAGCGCCGTGCCGCATACAGATCGAGGCCGAAGGCGACGACGCCCATCGCGACCGCCAGCCGCGCCGTGCCCGGCACCTGACCGGTCGCCAGCATGGCGTAGCTCAGCGCGCCGAAGGTAACGAATTCGCCCTGCGGGATCAGGATCACGCGCGTGACGGCAAACACCAGCACCAGCGCAAGCCCGAGCAACGCATAGATCGCGCCATTGGTGATGCCGTCCTGCAGCAGGAACAGCATGATCGTCGTGTTCAAGACTGGCGCTCCCCCTCACGCGTCGCGCCGGTCTCGACCCTTAAGGGCTAGCCGGCGGTCCGATATCGGCAGTTGAAAGAAGCCGACATTTGATATAGTCTATAACAATTATCAAACATAACCTCAAGGCCCGGACCACTGGCGGACCTTTTTATCGGGATTGCGAGCCCCCTGCGATGACAGTTTCCAAGGCGGCCACTGACGCCGTCAAGCCTTCCCGCGCCCACGGCAAGGAAGCGGTCGACGGCGCTGCGGAGAATGCCGCCCTGCAAATGGGCGAATTGTCCGACCTGCTCGGCTATTCGCTGAAGCGCGCGCAGCTGAGGGTGTTCGAGGACTTCCTGCGCTGCGTCGCGCCGCTGCAGCTGACGCCGGCGCAATTCTCGGTGCTGCTGCTGCTCGACAAGAATCCCGGCCGCAACCAGACCGAGATCGCCAATACGCTCGGCATCCTCCGGCCGAATTTCGTGGCGATGCTCGACGCGCTGGAAAGCCGCGATCTCTGCACGCGGATGCGTTCGACCAACGACCGCCGTTCCCACATCCTGATGCTGACCGACAAGGGCCGCGCGGTGCTGGCGCGCGCCAAGAAGCTCGTCGCCACCAAGCATGAAGCCCGCCTCAACGAAGTGCTGGGGCCGGCCAATCGCGTCGCGCTGCTCGATATGCTGTCGAAGATCGCCGCCGAGTTTTAGCTACACTGTCATTCCGGGGCATCGCGCAGCGATGAACCCGGAATCTCGAGATTCCCCGATGTGCAATTGCACATCTGAGGTTCGCGCTTGCGCGCGCCCCGGAATGACGGCGGTGGATCGATCAAGCCGCGACGATACGTCCAGCGATTGCCTTCGCCCCATTCCCGTTCAGGAACAGCCGCTCGATCTCACGGGCGGGAAGCGGCTTGCTGAACAGGAAGCCCTGCATCTCCGTGCATCCTTCGGACGCGATGCTGTCGAGCTGTTCCTTGGTCTCCACGCCTTCGGCGGTGGCCGTCATGCCCATGCCATTGGCGAGTGCTGCGACCGCCCGCACGATGTTGAGCGAGCCCGAATTCTCGGTGATGTCCTTGACGAAGGAGCGGTCGATCTTGATCTTGTCGAACGGAAAACTCTGCAAATAGGTCAGCGAGGAATAGCCGGTGCCGAAATCGTCCATCGCGATCCGGATGCCGAGTTCCCGCAACTGATGCAGCACCGCGAGTGTCGCTTCCTTGTTGTGCAGCAGCACGGTCTCGGTGATTTCGATCTCCAGCCGGGCCGGGTCCAGTCCCGAGGCGGTAAGCGCGCCTGTTATCACCTGCATCAGGCCGGGGTTGCGAAACTGCACCGCCGAAATGTTGACGGCGATGTGGAGGTTGCCGGGCCATTGCGCCGCGGTGGTGCAGGCCTGGCGGATCACCCATTCGCCCATCGGGACGATGAAGCCGATCTCTTCGGCCAGCGGAATGAACGCGGCCGGAGAAATCAAGCCCTTGGTCGGATGATTCCAGCGGATCAGGGCCTCAAATCCGCTGATCTCGTTGCTCGCCAGATTGACGACGGGCTGATAGTGCAGTTCGAACTCGCCCGCCGGCAGCGCCTTGCGCAAATCCTGCTCCATGACGCGGCGCGTCTGCATCTGCAGATCCATCACCGGCTCAAAGAAGCGAAACGTGCCGCGCCCGTCGCCCTTGGCGCGGTACAGCGCGAGGTCTGCACTCCGCAACAGCTTGTCGGGGCTGTTGCCGTCGCCGGGTCCGACCGAGATGCCGATGCTGGCGCCGATCACGGCCTGGTGACCATCAAGGTCGTAGGGTTCGCTCAAAAGGCCGATGACGCGCTGCGCCAGCGACGTTGCGTCGGCCGGGTCCGCGATCGGGGCCTGCACGATGACGAACTCATCGCCACCCATTCGCGCAATGGTGTCGGTGTCGCGAACCAGCCCGCACAGGCGCTCGGCGACGATCTTCAGAAGCTTGTCGCCGGCGTGATGGCCAAACGTGTCGTTCACGGCCTTGAACTGATCAAGATCGAGGTGATGAACCGCGACCGTTTCCTCGCGGCCCATGGCGTGTTCGAGCCGTTCGTTGAGCAGCACCCGGTTGGCGAGTTCGGTGAGCGAATCATGGTGGGCCATGTATTCGATCTTGACCTCGGATTGCCGCTGCTCGGTGATGTCCTCGTGCGTGGCGACCCAGCCGCCGCCGGGCATCGGCCGATGGCGGATCTTGAAGGTGCGTCCGTTCTGCAGTTCGACGATGCTGTCTTTGGCGACGTTGGAAACCGCCACATTGGTACGCCAATGGAGATATTCATCCCGGGTCATCGCGGGGAAGCTGCCGGCTTCAAAGCGAAGGTCGACGATGTCCGTCAGCGGCGTGCCGGGTCCGACGCGGCCGAACGGGATGTCGTACATCTCGACGAAGCGGTCGTTGCACACGATCAGGCGGTGGTCGGCATCGAAGAAGCACAGCCCCTGCGACATGTTGTTGATCGCGGTGTCGAACTGGAAGTTTCGTATCCGCAGCGCCTCTTCCTGCTCCTTTCCCAGCTCGTACTGGGTCTTCAGGCGGGCATGGAGTTCTTCGCGCTCGGTGATGTCCTCGTGGGTCGACATCCCGCCGCCGCCGGGCATCGGGTAGACCGTGTAGGCGATGATCCGCCCGTCGGTGAACTCCTGAAACGTGGTGTCGAGCGCGATGTTCTGTCCGACGCGGGCGCGAACGTAATCATCCGGCGCCACCGCCACCTTCAGGCCGAGCTTCAGCCGGTGCCGGATCAGTTCGCTGGTCGGCGTGCCCGGCTTCACCTGTTCCGGCGAAAGCCCGTACATCTCCGCGTAACGTCTATTGCAGAAGACGACTTTCCGCTTCTCATCGAAGACGACAATTCCAAGCGACAGATGATTGATCGCCTCCTCGAGCCGCGCACTCAAGTGAGCGGGCTCGGGACGGATAGGTCCCGCAAAAGAATGCACCATTTCCCGTGTTCCCCTGCCGCGATTTGCGGCACCCCGGCAATAAGGAGGGTCCTATTAAGGACGAGGCTGGTGAATTGCAGCTTTGAGAGGCGGCAATTGTTCGTGCATTCCCGCGAACGTCCTCAACAAAACGTTAATGCCATCGGCCTGGGCGGATATCAAATCGAAGGACCACGGCCCAAATTCAATCGACCAGGATCACCCTGACGTCGTTGACATTGGTGAGCGTCGGACCGGTCAGCAGCAGATCGCCCGTTGCCACAAAGAAGGCGGTGGCGTCGTTGTTGTCCAGATAGGCCCTGGGATCGAGACCAAGCGATTTCATCTTCGCAAATGTGGTCTGGTCGATCACGGCCCCGGCGGGATCGCTCGCGCTGCCGGCGCCGCCATCGGCGCCGTCGGTATCGCCGGCCAGCGCGCAAATGTCCGGTATCTCTTTCAAGAGGTCCGCCAGCGCCAGCGCATATTCCTGGTTGGGGCCGCCGCGGCCATTGCCGCGCACGGTCACCGTGAGTTCGCCGCCCGACAGGATCGCGGTGCGCTTGCCTTCGCTGCGCGCTTTCAGCGCCAGTTGGACGTGAGCGGCAGCGACCTCGCGTGCCTCGCCTTCGAGGTCGGCGCCGAGACCGATGATGGCGTAGCCCGCATCCTGTGCGATCCTGATCGCCGCATCGAGCGAGGCCTTCGGCCGCGCGATCAGTTCGAACCGCGCGCGCGTGAACGCGGGATCGCCGGGCTTGCAGCTCTCGTTTTTCGGGTCGTCCAGCGCACGCCGAACCGCATCGTCGACGGCGAGATTGTACTTCGCGACCAGCGCGCGGGCGTCCGCCAGCGTGGTCGGATCCGGCACCGTCGGCCCGGACGCGATCGCGGACGGATCGTCGTGCGGCACGTCGGAGATCGCCAGCGTGACGATTTCGGCGGCGCGGTGGCCTGCGCGGGCCAGCCGGCCGCCCTTGATGCGCGACAAATGCTTGCGGACGATATTCATCTCGCCGATCGGCGCGCCGGAACGCAGCAGCGCGCGGTTCACCTGCTGCTTCTGCGCGAATGAAACGCCCTCGACCGGGGCGATCCAGTTCGCCGAGCCGCCGCCCGACAGCAGCACCAGCAACAGGTCGTCGGCGGTTGCCTCGGCCGCGAGACGCAGCGTGTCGTCGGCCGCTTTCAGCCCGGCTTCGTCGGGCACGGGATGGCCGGCTTCGACGACCCTGATCCGCCGCGTCGGCACGCCGTGGCCGTGCCGCGTGGTGGCAATGCCGGTGAGGCGCTCCGGGTCGAGCGCGAGCGTATCGAGATAGTATCGCTCGGCGGACGCGGCCATGGCAGCGGCGCCCTTGCCGGCGGCGAGGCAAATCACGCGGCCCCTGGGTGCGGGAGGCAAATGCGCCGACAGCACCACATCGGGATGGGCGGCTGCGACGGCCGCATCGAAGATCGCACGCAGGAGGGGACGTCGGTCGGTCATCGGTTCACGGCAAGCCAGAGATCGCGAATGGAAGACCGGTTATCCATCCAATCGCCGCAAAAGAAAACCCCCGCGGGCGGGCCGCGGGGGCGCTTGAGGCCGCAATGGGCCGATCGGCATTTGGAATAACTAGAGCGTTTTCCAGCGAAGTGGCCACCGGTTCGCGTCAAGAAAACGCGTCAAACCAAGAATCTAGAGCCGTTCCGACTTAATCGGAACGGCTCTAGCCGCCGACGTCGCCGGAGAGGATTTCGCCGAAGCGTTCCCAGGTCTCGCCCTTGAACTTGATCAGTTGCACCTGCGAGATCGGCGCAAAGTCGGTGGGCGAGGTGTTGACCTTGATGCCCGGCAGCAAGCCTTCGAGTTCGAGGTTCTTGATGTTGGCCGCCTGCTTCATGACGTTCTCGCGCGTGAGATCGTCGCCGCAAGCCTTCAACACATGCACCAGACCCTGGGCGACGGTATAGCCGAAGATCACCGACGCATCGGCGCGGTTGGCCTCCGGATAATACTTGTCCAGGAACGCGTTCCAGGCCTTCATGCCGGGATCGTCCTTCCACTGCGCATCCGTCGGATCCTTCAGGTATTGCGACGAGATAATGTCCTGCGCGTTTTCCATGCCGGCCGGCTTGATGACGCTGCCGATCGAGGCCGAGACGTTGTTGAGGAAGTGCAGCGGCTTCCAGCCGATTTCGGCGTTCTTCTTGATCGCCTGCGCCGCGAATTTCGGCGTGGTGATGTTGATGAACACGTCGGCGCCGGTCGACTTCATCTTGACGATGTGGGAATCGATCGTCGGTTCGGAGACTTCATAGCTCTCCTCGATGACGATCATCGATGCGGCCTTGGCGCCGAGCCCGTCCTTGAATCCCTTCAGATAGTCCTTGCCGTAGTCGTCGTTCTGATACAGCACGGCGATCTTGGCGTTCGGCTTCTCCTTCAGGATGTATTTCGCGTAGATCTGCGTTTCGCTCTGATAGTTGGGCTGCCATCCCATGGTCCAGGGGAAGTTCTTTGGATCGTTCCACTTGGTGGCGCCGGTGGCGACGAACAGCTGCGGCACCTTCTTGCTGTTCAGATATTTCTGGATCGCCGAATTCGGCGGAGTACCGAGCGGATTGAATACCAGCAGCACTTCGTCGCTCTCGACCAGCTTGCGGGCCTGCTCGACGGTCTTCGGCGGTGAGTAGGTATCGTCATAGCTGATGAAGGTGATCTTGCGGCCGTTGATGCCGCCTTCGGCGTTGATCTTCTTGAAGTAGGCCTCTTCGGTCTTGCCGATCACGCCATAGGCGGATGCAGGGCCGCTATAGGGCATGATGTTGCCGATCTTGATTTCAGTATCGGTGGCACCGCTGTCGTATTTTTTTTGAGCGAGCGCGCCGTTGCTGGTGGCTGCGAACGCAATGAACGCGGCCGAGGCAATGGCGAGTCTGCTGGTAGCAATAGGCATTCCGGGTCTCCCTTTTTGAGATTGTCTTTTTGTGCAAGCGTCACGCTCTGTTGTTGATTGCAGTTCGCGCATGACGTGGAGGGATTGAATACGATTTAGCGGAAAGCATCAAGAAAAAGCCCCTGCGGCGATGCCGCAGGGGCTGCTCCTTTAGTAGTCAGGCGCTAGAGAACCGATCGCGGATTAGCCGCCGACGTCGCCGGTGAGAATTTCGCCGAACAGTTCCCAGCCCTCGCCCTTGAACTTCATGAGCTGCAACTGCGAGATCGGGGCGAAGTCGGTCGCCGAGGTATTGACCTTGACGCCGGGCAGCAAGCCGCCAAGCTCGAGGTCCTTGATGCTCGCGGCCTGCTTCATGATGTTTTCGCGCGTCAGGTTGTCACCGCAGGCTTTCAGCACGTGCACGAGGCCCTGGGCCACGGTGTAGGCGTACATGACCGACGCGTCGGCGCGGTTGGCTTCGGGGTAGTATTTGTCCAGGAACTCGTTCCAGGCCTTCATCCCCGCATCGTCCTTCCATTGCTTGTCGGTCGGATCCTTCAGGTAATTCGACGAAATGATGTCCTGTGCGTTTTCGAAGCCGGCAGGCTTGATGACGCTGCCGATCGAGGCCGACACGTTGTTGAGGAAGTGCAGCGGCTTCCAGCCGATCTCCATGTTCTTCTTGATCGCCTGCGCCGCGAATTTCGGCGTCGTGATGTTGATGAACACATCAGCGCCGCTCGCCTTGAGCTTGACGATGTGGGAGTCGATGGTCGGCTGCGAAACTTCGAAGCTCTCCTCCATGACAATCATCGACGCCGCCTTGGCGCCAAGTCCGTCCTTCAGGCCCTTCAGGTAATCCTTGCCGTAATCGTCGTTCTGGTACAGCACGCCGATCTTGGCGTCCGGCTTGTGCTTCAGAATGTACTTTGCGTAGATGATGGTTTCGCTCTGGTAGTTCGGTTGCCAGCCAATGGTCCAGGGAAATTCCTTGGGGTCGTTCCATTTGGTCGCGCCGGTGGCGACGAACAGTTGCGGCACCTTCTTCTGGTTCATGTATTTCTGAATCGCCGAGTTCGGCGGCGTGCCGAGCGGATTGAAGACGAGCAAGACTTCGTCGCTCTCTACCAGCTTGCGCACCTGCTCGACTGTCTTCGGCGGGCTGTAGGCGTCGTCGTAGGAGACGAAGTTGATCTTGCGGCCATTGATGCCGCCTTCCGCATTGATCTTCTTGAAGTAGGCCTCTTCGGTCTTGCCGATCACGCCGTAGGCGGATGCGGGTCCGCTGTAGGGCATGATGTTGCCGATCTTGATTTCGGTATCGGATGCGCCGGTGTCGTATTTCTTTTGGGCAAGCGCGCCGCTGCTGGTGGCGGCGAGCAATGCGAGAGCGGCCGAAAAGGCCCCCAATCGCAAGTTGATAGCAGGCATGTTTTTCTCTCCCTGGAGACCACGATGAATGTGTCGTTTCTTCTTGAAGTTGGAGCACTTTCCGGCTCCTGCCATCATTCAATACCTTTCGGTCGCGCCGGGCAACAAAAAGCCCCCCGCGACGGTGTCGCGGGGGGCGATATTTTAGTCTCAAGTCCCGGGCGGACTGCCCGTGACGCGGAATATTAATTACTGAGTTCGCCGCTGATGATGTCGCCGAACAGCTCCCATTTCTCGCCCTTGAACCGCTGCATCTGAAGCTGTTCGATCGGGGCGAAGTCCTTGGCTGACGTGTTGATTTTGACGCCGGGCAGCAGGGTGTCGGGCGCAAAGTCCTTCAGGCTGGCAGCCTGCTTCATCACGTTGGCGCGGGTGAGGTCGTCACCGCACATCTCCAGCACCTTCACCATGGTTTGCGCCGCGCCGTAGCCATAGACCACGGAGCCGTCGAGCTTGTTGGCTTCGGGATAATACTTGGCGAGGAATTCGTAGAACTTCTTCATGCCGGGATCATTGTCCCATTGCGCGTCCGCGCCGTCCTTGGCGTAGTTGGCCGAGAGAATGCCTTGCGCATTCTCGAAGCCCGCCGGCTTGATCACGCTGCCGACCGAGGCCGAGACATTGGAGACGATGTGCAGCGGCCTCCATTCGACTTCGGCGATCTTCTTGATGGCCTGGGCGGCGAACTTCGGCGTCGTGATGCTGATGAAGACGTCGGCGCCGGTGGCTTTCAGCTTGACGATGTGGGAGTCGATTGACGGCTCCGAGGTCTCATAGCTTTCCTCGGCGACGATCATCGACGCCTTGGCGCCGAGGCCGTCCTTCAGGCCCTTGAGGTAATCCTTGCCGAAGTCGTCGTTCTGATAAAACACTGCGATCTTGCCATCCGGCTTTTCCTTCATCAGGAACTTGGCATAGATCCGCGCTTCGCTCTGGTAGCTGGGCTGCCAGCCGATCGTCCAGGGGAAGTCCTTCGGCTCGTTCCATTTGGTGGCGCCGGTCGCGACGAACAGCTGCGGTACCTTCTTCGAATTGAGATACTTCTGGATCGCGGAATTGGACGGCGTGCCGAGCGGATTGAACACCACAAGCACTTCGTCGCTCTCGACCAGCTTGCGGGCCTGCTCGACGGCCTTCGGCGGGCTGTAGCTGTCGTCGTAGGTGACGAAAGTGATCTTGCGGCCATTGATGCCGCCTTCCGCGTTGATCTTCTTGAAGTATGCCTCTTCGGTCTTGCCGATCACGCCGTAGGCGGACGCCGGTCCGCTATAGGGCATGATGTTGCCGATCTTGATTTCGGTATCGGACGCGCCGGTGTCGTACTTCTTCTGGGCGAGGGCACTGCCGCTGACGGCAATAGAGCCGATGAGCGCCGTCGCGAACGCGGCGCTTCTTGTTGTCGAAAGCATCATTATTTCAGGTTTCCGGATTCGAGTTTGAGGTTAGTTCTTCTTCGTCAGTTTGCCGAGCAAATGCTGGGCGACCATTGCGACCTGCCTTGCGCCGTGCGGCACCAGGAAGATGACAAGGAACAGCAGCACGCCGAACACGGCGCCGGAGAGGCCCTTGGAGATGCTCTCGGCGATGTTGGGCACGAAGATGATGAAGGCGGCGCCGACGAACGAGCCGGGCAGCCAGCCCACGCCGCCGACCACCATGCCGAGGAACAGCGCGATGGCCAGGTTGATCGTGTAGCTGTCGGGCGCCACGAACGCCACGACGATGGCGCTGAGCCCGCCGGCAATGCCGGTGATGCCCGCGGACACGCCGAAGGCGAGCGTCTTGTACTGCGCGACGTCGACGCCCATGGCGGAGGCCGCGATCTCATTGTCGCGGATCGACATGAAGGCGCGGCCCGAGCGCGAGCGCAGCAGGTTGATCGACCCGATATAGATCGCCAGCGAGATCGCCAGTGTGAAGTAATAGAGCCACTTGTCCTGTCCGATCGGCAGGCCGAACGGCGCATCGGGTTTCATGACGGTGAGGCCCTGCACGCCGCCGGTCCAGTGCTCGAGGAAATGCAGCTTCAGGAGCTGCGGCATGGCGACCGCCAGCGCGAAGGTGGCAAGGGCAAGGTAGATGCCGGAAAGCCGCAAGGCGGGTTTGCCGAACAAATAGCCGGCGCCGAACGCCACAAGCCCCGCAATCGGCAGCGTCAGCGCGTAGTTCATGTTGGCGACTTCCATCAGGACCGCCGACGTATAGGCGCCGAGCGCGTAGAACGCGCTTTGGCCGAGCGAAAACTGCCCGCTTCCGCCGGTCAGGATGTTGAGCGCCAGCACCGCGATCCCGTAGATCATGACCATCGTCATCTGGAAGACGACGAAGTTCTTCACGAACATCGGTGTGACGAGCAGCGCCGCCAGGATCACCAGCGAGGTGCCGGTGCTCAGCGTCATGGCGCGCTTCGGAACGGCCTCGACGGCCGGGGCTTCTGTAACGGCGTCTTCTGCAGCTGCGCTCATGATCAGACTCGCTTGACGATGGCTCGGCCGAAGAGACCGGCAGGTTTGAAGACCAGGACGGTGATGATCAGCGCAAGCGCGATCGGCAGTTTCAGTTCATTACCCACGCCGGGGATGTAGGTGCCGGCGAGGTTCTCGAAGACGCCGACCAGGAAGCCGCCGATGACGGCGCCAAGCGGCGAGGAAAGCCCGCCGAGCACGGCGGCGGCGAAACCGTAGACCAGGACGCCGCCCATCATGTTCGGTTCGAGGAACACGACCGGGGCGATCAGGATGCCGGCGACGGCGCCGATTGCGGAGGCCATGCCCCAGCCCAGCGCGATCATCCAGGAGGTGTTGACGCCGACCAGCCGCGCCGATTCCGGCAACGCCGCAGCAGCGCGCATCGCAAGGCCAATCCGGGTGAACTGGAAAAAGAGGTAGAGCCCGACCAGCATCAGGAGAGTGACACCGATCATCCCGGCCTGGTGGGTCGAGATCAGCTGGCTGCCGAGGAAGGGCGAGGATCCGAAAGGCGTCGGATACTGCTTGATGGTAAAATCCCAGATCAGGCCGGCGATCGAGTTGACGATGGCGAACAGGGCGATGAAGCCGGCGACGTTGGTCAGGACCGGGGCCTTGGAGAGCGGCTTGAAGAGCAGCCGCTCGATCATGATGCCGCCGGCAAAGGAGATGATCAGCGTGGCCAGGAAGGCCCACCAGTACGGTATGCCCCACTGCATCAGCTGCCAGGAGATGAAGGTCGAGAACATCGCCATTTCGCCCTGGGCGAAATTCAGATGGTCGATCGCCTGGTAGATCATGACCACCGCGAGCGCCATACAGGCATAGATCGCGCCTGTGGCGATGCCGGCCAGGACTTGGTTGGTAAGTAGTTCCACGGCCGTGCTCCTCAGTAGCCCAGATAGGATTTGCGGACGTCTTCGTTGCTCGCGATTTCCTTCGCGTTCCCCGACATCACGATTTTTCCGGTTTCGATCACATAGGCCTGGTCGGCGAGCTCCAGCGCCAGTTGCGCGTTCTGCTCCACCACCAGAATGGTAACCTTGTCCTCACGGTTGATCTTGCCGAGGATCTTGAACAGGTCGCGCACGATCAGGGGGGCGAGACCGAATGACGGCTCGTCCAGCAGCATCAGCCGCGGCCGCAACATCAGCGCACGCGCGACCGCGAGCATTTGCTGTTCGCCGCCCGACAGCGTTCCGGCCTGCTGGGTATGGCGTTCCTTCAGCACCGGGAAATGCGCGTACATGCGCTCGATGTCGGAAACGATGTTCTTGGAGTCGCTGCGCGTGATGGCGCCGAGCTGCAGGTTCTCTTCCACCGTCATGGTGGTGAAGGTGCCGCGGCCCTGTGGCACATGCGCAATGCCGAGACGGACGACGTTTTCGGTCGAGCGGCCGGAGAGCGACTTGCCCTCGAATTCGATCGCGCCGGTGGAGCGCACCATGTTGCAGATCGCCCGCAACGTGGTGGTCTTGCCGGCGCCGTTGGCGCCGAGCAGGGTGGTCAGGCTGCCCTCGCTGAGGGCAAAGGACAGGCCATGGAGCGCCTGGACCTGGCCGTAATAGGCCCGCAAATCCTTGACGTTGAGCATCGCGGTCATTGGTCGTCCTTGCTCCCCAGATAGGCTTTGATGACATCCGGGTCGGCCTGGACCTGGGCCGGGGTTCCCTCGGCAAGCTTGCGGCCGAAGTTGAGTGCGACGACATGGTCGGCGATCGACATGACAAGACCCATGTGATGTTCGACCAGCAGCACGGTCATATGGCGATCGTCGCGAATGCGGCGGATCAGATCGCCGAGCACGTGAACTTCCTCGTGGTTGAGACCGCCGGCGGGCTCGTCGAGCAGCAGGATTTTCGGATCGGCGGCCAGCGCCCGCGCCAGCTCGACGCGCTTCTGGGTGCCGAAGGGCAGGCCGGATACCACGGTGTGCGCGACGTCACCGAGATCCAGATAATCGAGGATCTCATGAACCTTCCTGTTGATCTCGGCTTCGCCGCGGCGAACCCAGGCGAGCTTGAGCGAATCCGAGATGATGTCGCTGGAGGAGCGCGCGTGGCAGCCGACGCGAACGTTGTCCATCACCGAGAGGTTGGGAAACAGCGCG
The DNA here is from genome assembly GCF_018130125.1 of Bradyrhizobium sp. AUGA SZCCT0177. Taxonomy (NCBI): domain Bacteria; kingdom Pseudomonadati; phylum Pseudomonadota; class Alphaproteobacteria; order Hyphomicrobiales; family Nitrobacteraceae; genus Bradyrhizobium; species Bradyrhizobium sp. AUGA SZCCT0177. Next base: position 21,279 of record NZ_JAFCMA010000011.1, read on the forward strand.
ACGTTCTGGAACGTGCGGCCGATGCCGATCTCGGCGATCTTGTGCGCTGGCCGCGTCAGGATGCTGGCGCCTTCCATCAGGATGTCGCCGGTGCTCGGCTGATAAAGCCTGGAAAGGCAATTGAAGAGCGTTGTCTTGCCGGCGCCGTTCGGTCCGATCAGGCCGAGGATGGCGCCCTTGTGCATGTCAAAGGACACACCATTCAACGCGATGATGCCGCCGAACACGACGCTGACGTCGCGAACCGCAAGCAGGGGAGCATTTCCCTGCGCGAGCTGTGCCTGCGTCATCGCGTCCCGCCCAAATGACTCACTGAGTGACTCATGGAGTAACTCATGGAGCGGGAATGACCGCGCGAAAACTTGCGCCGGTCATGATGATGGCTACCTGATCCCCTCGACCACACGTGCAACTTTCCCTCCTGCTTTCAACTTCTTGTTCTCTTCTTTTTTGGATTGCGGGGCTGCGCCGCCCAGCGCCGCCTCGATGTTCCTTACCATCGTCACAAGGCGAGGTCCAATGTCGTTGATCAAGCGATCTTCCGTGAAACGGAAAGCGGGCGCGCCACAATTGAAGGCATACGGTCCGGTTCCATCGCTGAGCTTCAACGCGACGCCTACCGCGTGCACATCGTCTTGCCATTCGCCGGCGGAGATCGTGAATCCCTGACGCGCCACCATTTCGCCCGCGCGTTCGATGCCGTCGCGCATTCGCGGCCAGCGGCTGCTGCCGTAATGGTCGCGCAGTTCGCGCAACAAAGCGGCACGCTCGTCATCGGGCAGCGCCCAGATATAGGCACGTCCCATCGCGGTGGTCACTATCGGTACCCGCGAACCGACGTCGAGCTGCACGCCAAGCAAGCCGGTCCGGCTCTGGCCGAAATAGATCATGCTGTGACGGTCGCGGCCGCCGACCGCAACCGCGCCGCCGGTCTCGCGCATCAGCGCTTCACGGTAGGGTTCGGACAAATGCCGAACGCCGAGATTGGCCAGCGCGGCATACCCCAGGGCCATGGCTGATGGCGCGAGCTGATACTTTTCGAACCGCGGAACGGGTGTAAGATAGCCCAGCTTGGTCAAGGTGTAGGTCAGCCGGGAAATGGTTGGCTTCGGCAATTTAGTACGGGCAGCAATCTCTTGATTGCCAAGAAGCCCGTCGTTGGGTTGGAATGCGCGCAACACATCAAGTCCGCGGGAGAGCGCGACGACGAAGCTGCGATCAGTCGCCGCTTTCTTCCCTGGACGTTTCATTGCCTGCTGCTGTGCCGAGCTCGTTGACAAGGGACGTGCTTCAAAATAACCCTCCCTGTCAAGATGTGGAATTGAATTTCGCAGTGCGAAATCAACAAAACGCCGTAGCCACTCAACGCAAGTTCGAGCGGCAATCAAGAACAGGCATTCAGGGAGAGTCCCGTGAACGAAGTCGTAACACTCGAACGTCATGACGCCATCGCCATCGTCACGGTCAACAGCCCTCCGGTGAACGCGCTCAGCGCCGCCGTGCGTGGCGGCATTTTCGACTGCATGAAGGCTGCGATCGCTGATCCCGAGGTAAAGGCGATCGTGCTGACCTGCGGCGGCCGCACCTTCATCGCCGGCGCCGACATCACCGAATTCGGCAAGCCGCCGAAGCCTCCGGGTCTGCATGAAGTGCTGGTCGCGATGGAGAACTCGCCGAAGCCGATCATTGCCGCCATCCACGGCACCGCGCTTGGTGGCGGTCTCGAAGTCGCGCTGGCATGCCACTACCGCGTGGCGACCAAAGAGGCAAAACTCGGCCTGCCTGAAGTGAAGCTCGGCCTGTTGCCGGGCGCCGGCGGCACGCAGCGCCTGCCGCGCGCGATCGGCCCGGAAATGGCGGTCAAGATGATCGTCAGCGGCGATCCGATCGGCGCCGCTGAAGCCCTCAAGAACGGCCTGATCGAGGAAATCGTCGAAGGTCCGGCCTCGGGCGGCGAAGCCTTTGCCCGCAAGGTGCTGGCGGAGAAGCGCCCGCTGCGCAAGCTGCGCGACGACGATTCGAAGCTCGCCGCGGCGAAAGCCGATATTTCGATCTTCACCAACGCGGTCGCGGCCCTCACCAAGAAGGCGCGCGGACTGGAAGCGCCGTTCGCCGCCGCGGATGCCGTGCGCGCCGCGATCGAATTGCCGTTCGACGAAGGGTTGAAGAAGGAGCGCGAAGGTTTCCTCAAGCTGGTGTCATCAGACCAGTCGAAGGCGCAGCGCTACGCCTTCTTCAGCGAACGCGAGGCGGCAAAAGTCGCCGGCGTTCCCGAAGGCACAAAACCGCGCAACGTCGAGCGCGTCGCGATCATCGGCGCCGGCACCATGGGCGGCGGCATTGCGATGTCGTTCGCCAATGCCGGTATCCCGGTGACGCTGATCGAGACCGGCGAAGAGCAGCTCAAGCGCGGCATGGGCGTGATGCAGAAGAATTACGAGGCGACCGCCGCGCGCGGTGGCATCCCGGCAGACGCGCCGGCCAAGCGGATGGGCCTGATCACCGGGGTGGTCGGCCTTGAGAACGTCAAGGACGCTGACCTTGTGATCGAAGCCGTGTTCGAAACCATGGCGATCAAGAAGGAAGTGTTCACCGCGCTCGACAAATACGCCAAGAAGGGCGCCGTGCTCGCCTCCAACACCTCCTATCTCAACATCGACGAGATCGCGAAGGTCACCAGCCGTCCGCAGGACGTGCTCGGCATGCACTTCTTCTCCCCGGCCAACGTGATGAAGCTGTGCGAAATCGTGCGTGCCGACAAGACCGCGCCGGATGCTTTGACCACGGCCGTCTCGATCGCGCGCAAAATTGCGAAAGTTCCGGCGGTGGTCGGTGTCTGCGACGGTTTTGTCGGCAACCGCATGCTCGCGCAGCGCGGCAAGCAGTCCGAAAAGCTGTTGTTCGAAGGCGCATTGCCGCAGCAGGTCGATGCCGTCGTGACGAAATTCGGCATGCCGATGGGCCCGTTCGCGATGGGCGATCTCGCCGGCCTCGATATCGGCTGGCGTTCGCGCAAGGACCGCGGCCTCAAGTCGGAAATCGCGGATGCGCTGTGCGAAGCCGGCCGCTTCGGCCAGAAGACCGGCAAGGGCTATTACAAATACGAAGGCGGCTCGCGTTCGCCGATGCCGGATCCGGAGGTCGAGAAGCTGATCACCGAAACCCTGCAGCGCCTCGGCCGCAAGACCCGCGTGGTAAGCGACGACGAAATCCTCGAGCGCATGATGTACCCGATGATCAACGAGGGCGCGCGGATCCTGGAGGAGGGCATCGCGGCGCGTCCGAGCGATATCGACGTGATCTGGCTCTATGGCTATGGCTGGCCGATCTATCGCGGCGGCCCGATGTTCTATGCCGACCAGGTCGGCCTCAAGCACATCGCGGATCGCCTGTCGTACTACGCCAAGGAGACCAACGATCCCTCGCTCGAACCGGCGCCGCTGCTCAAGCGTCTCGCCGCGGAGGGCAAGACCTTTGCGTCGCTGGCACAGTCGAAAGCGGCTTGATGGGGCTGGACGTCCTCTCAGTGTCGTTCCGGGGCGCGCGCAGCGCGAACCTCAGATGTGCAATGCACATCGGGGAACCTCGAGATTCCGGGTTCGCTCGCTGGGTGCGAGCGCCCCGGAATGACGATGTGGGGCGAGCATGACCCATCCCGGCGAACAGTTCTATCCGCAAGGCGTTCACTGGGACGATCCGCTTCCGCGCGGCACGCTGCCTGATTTGTTGTCGGCAGCCGCCGCCGAGTTCGGATCGCGTCCCGCGGTTGAATTCCGCGACCGGCCGATCAGCTACGCCGCGCTCGAATCCCTGGTGGAGACGGCAGCCGCGGCCTTCCTGCGCGCCGGCTACGGCAAGGGCAGTTCGGTCGCGCTGTTCCTCGGCAATTCGCCGGATCATCCGGTCAATTTCTTCGGTGCGCTGAAAGCCGGCGCTCGCATCGTGCACCTGAGCCCGCTCGACGGCGAGATCGCGCTGTCGCACAAGCTCTCGGATTCCGGCTCGCGCGTGCTGGTCACCAGCAATTTGTCGGCGTTGTTGCCGACCGCGCTGAAATTCCTCGACAAGGGCTTGCTCGATCGCCTGATCGTTTGCGAGGACGATGATTGGGGCAAGGTCGGCACGCCGCAGACGGCGTTGCCGAACAATCCGGCCGTCATCACCTACAAGCAATTCACCGATGGTGCGTCGAGGCCTTCGCAATGGCCTGTCATGAGCGCCGATGATGTCGCGCTGCTGCAGTATACCGGCGGCACCACGGGCCTGCCCAAGGGCGCGATGCTCAGCCACGGCAACCTGACCTCGGCGGTGTCGGTCTATGACGTCTGGGGCAAGCCGTCGCGCGCCGAGCGCAACAATCCAATCGAGCGCGTGATCTGCGTGCTGCCGCTGTTCCATATCTATGCGTTGACAGTGGTGCTGCTGTCCTCGATCCGGCGCGGCCATCTGATCTCGCTGCATCAACGCTTTGATGTCGAGTCCGTCATGCGCGATATCGAGACGAAGCGCGCCACCGCGTTCCCCGGCGTGCCGACGATGTGGATCGCGATCGCCGCATTGCCCGATCTCGACAAGCGCGATCTGTCCTCGCTGGTCAGCGTCGGCTCGGGCGGCGCACCGCTGCCGGTCGAGGTCGCGCGGATCCTCGAGCAGCGGGTCGGCATGAAGCTGAAGAGCGGCTGGGGCATGACCGAGACCTGCTCGCCCGGCACCGCCCATCCCAAGGAAGGCCCGGACAAGCCGGGCTCGATCGGTTTGATGCTGCCGGGCATCGAGATGGACGTGGTGTCTCTCGACGATCCCAAGCAACTGATGCCGGTTGGCGAAGTCGGCGAGATCCGCATCCGCGGACCCAACGTGACCAAAGGCTACTGGAACCGGCCGAAGGAAACCGCGGAAGCCTTCGTCGGCGACCGCTTCCTGACCGGCGACATCGGCTACATGGATGGCGACGGCTATTTCTATCTGGTCGACCGCAAGAAGGACATGATCATCTCCGGCGGCTTCAACGTCTACCCGCAGATGATCGAGCAGGCGATCTACACCCATCCCGCCGTGCAGGAAGTGATCGTGATCGGTATTCCCGACGATTACCGCGGCGAAGCCGCAAAAGCTTTCATCAAGCTGCGCAGCGATGCAAAACCGTTCGCGCTGGAAGAGCTGCGCGCCTTCCTCACCGGCAAGCTCGGCAAGCATGAAATCCCGGCCGCGGTCGATTTCGTCGATGAATTGCCGCGCACGCCGGTCGGCAAGTTGTCGCGTCATGAACTGCGTCTGCGGCAGCCATCGCCGCAGAAGCAACAGCTCGTATCAGGAGGACGGTCGTAACGACACCCGTCGTCCCGGCGAAGGCCGGGACCCATACGCCGCGGCTTCGCCTGGGGGCACAATGGGAGACGGCTTTCGCAATATCAGAGTTCGGTGGTTATGGGTCCCGGCCTTCGCCGGGACGACGATGAGAGATAAGTAAGTCAATTCGCTCACAGGAGGATCCGATGGATCTCGCTTTCAGCAAGGAAGAAATAGCGTTTCGTGAGGAAGTGCGGGCCTTCTTCAGGGATAACGTGCCGCCGGATACACGGCGCAAGCTGCAGGAAGGCCGCCACCTGTCCAAGGACGAGATGGTCACCTGGTGGCGCATCCTGAACAAGAAGGGCTGGGGCGTCTCGCACTGGCCGAAGGAATATGGCGGCACCGGCTGGAGCTCCGTGCAGCACTACATCTTCAACGAAGAGCTGCAGATGCACCCGGCGCCGGCGCCGCTCGCCTTCGGCGTCAGCATGGTCGGCCCGGTCATCTACACCTTCGGAAATGAAGCGCAGAAGAAGCAGTATCTGCCGCGCATCGCCAATGTCGACGACTGGTGGTGCCAGGGCTTTTCGGAGCCGGGCTCCGGATCGGACCTCGCTTCGCTGAAGACCAAGGCCGAGCGCCGTGGCGACAAATACATCATCAACGGCCAGAAGACCTGGACCACGCTGGCGCAGCACGCCGACATGATCTTCTGTCTCTGCCGCACCGACAACAACGCCAAGAAGCAGATGGGCATCTCCTTCATCGTGTTCGACATGAAGTCGAAGGGCATCACGGTGCGCCCGATCGAGACCATCGACGGCGGCCACGAGGTCAACGAAGTGTTCTTTGACGACGTCGAGGTGCCCGTCGAAAATCTGATCGGCGAGGAGAACAAGGGCTGGGATTACGCCAAATTCCTGCTCGGCAATGAGCGCACCGGCATCGCCCGGGTCGGCGTTTCCAAGGAGCGGCTGCGCCGCATCAAGGAGCTCGCCTCCAAGGTCGAGTCCAACGGCAAGCCCGTGCTCGAAGACCAGGGGTTCCGCGAGAAGCTCGCGGCCTGCGAGATCGAGCTGAAGGCGCTCGAACTGACGCAGCTCCGCGTCGTCGCCGATGAAGGCAAGCACGGCAAGGGCAAGCCCAATCCGGCGTCCTCGGTCTTGAAGATCAAGGGCTCGGAAATCCAACAGACCACCACCGAACTCCTGATGGAAGTGATCGGCCCGTTCGCCGCGCCCTATGACGAGCATGGCGACGACGGCTCCAACGAGGCGATGGACTGGACCGCGCAGATCGCGCCGAGCTACTTCAACAACCGCAAGGTCTCGATCTACGGCGGCTCCAACGAGATCCAGCGCAACATCATCACCAAGGCGGTGCTGGGGCTGTGATTTCTTCTCCCTCGCCCCGCGCTTGCGGGGAGAGGGTCGGGGTGAGGGGCTCTCACCGCGAGCGCTGAACTAACGGTGAGTGCGGTACCCCCTCACCCGGATCGCAAGGGCGATCCGACCTCTCCCCGCAAGCGGGGAGAGGTTAAGAAACGAGCGATCGGTTAAAGGAACGAAACAACATGGATTTTGATTTGTCCGAGGAGCAGCGGCTTCTCAAGGAAAGCGTCGACGGTCTCCTCAACGATTCCTACGACTTCGAGGCGCGCAAGAAGTACCGCACCGAGAAGGGCGGCTGGAGCAAGACCGTCTGGGGCAAGCTTGCCGAACAGGGCCTGCTCGGCCTTCCGTTTTCGGAAGAAGACGGCGGCTTCGGCGCCGGCGCGGTGGAAACCGCGATCGTGATGGAGGCGATGGGCAAGGCGCTGGTGCTGGAGCCTTATCTGGCCACCGTCGTCATCGCCGGCGGCTTCCTGCGCCATGGCGGCTCGGCCGAGCAGAAGGCCGCGCATATCCCTGCTATCATCGACGGCAGCAAGACCTTTGCGTTCGCGCAGCTCGAGAAGAACTCGCGCTACGATCTCTCCGACGTCGCGACGACGGCCAAAAAGAAGGGCGCGGGCTGGGTGATCGACGGCGAAAAATTCGTCGTGATCAACGGCGAGAACGCCGACACCCTGATCGTCACCGCGCGCACCAAGGGCGAGCGGCGCGACAAGAGCGGCATCGGCGTGTTCCTGGTGCCCGCCAACGCCAAGGGCATCAGCCGCAAGGGCTATCCGACCCAGGACGGACTGCACGCCGCCGACATCACGCTGACCGGCGTCGAGGTTGGCGCCGAGGCTGCGATCGGCGACCCCGAGAACGCGCTTGAACTGATCGAGCGCGTGGTCGACGACGCCCGCACCGCGATGTGCGCCGAAGCGGTCGGGGCGATGGATGAATCGCTGAAATCCACGGTCGAGTACCTGAAAACGCGAAAACAGTTCGGCGTCGCGATCGGCACCTTCCAGACCCTGCAGCACCGCGCCGCCGACATGTTCGTCGCCGTCGAACAGGCCCGCAGCATGTCGATGTTCGCGACCATGGCGGCCGATTTCGACAACGCCAAGGAGCGTGCGACAGCTGTGGCTGCCGCGAAAGTGCAAGTTGGAAAATCGCTGAAGTTCGTCGGCCAGCAGTCGATCCAGCTCCATGGCGGCATCGGCATGACCCAGGAAGCCAAGATCGGCCACTACTTCAAGCGCCTGACCATGATCGAGAACAGCTTTGGCGACACGGATTATCACCTCCGCCGCGTCACGGATGCGGGCGGGTTGATCTGACTTCGTCATTCCGGGGCACGACGAAGTCGTGAACCCGGAATGACGAGATTCTGGGTCTGGTCCGTCGGACCATCCCGGAATGACGAATATAATTTGTCGTCATGGCCGGGCTTGTCCCGGCCATCCACGTCTTGGCCTCAAAGAAAAGGAAGTCGTGGATGCCCGGGTCAAGCCCGGGCATGACGGATAGAGAACGGCAACGACAACGAACAAACAAAAAGGGAGCGCATCGTGAAGGGAACCCCGTTCGATCTCACCGGCAAGGTCGCCGTGATCACCGGCTCGAGCCGCGGCATCGGTCGCTCCTCGGCGGAACTGTTGGCAAAGCTCGGCGCCAAGGTCGTGATCTCCAGCCGCAAGGCGGATGCCTGCGTTGAGGTCGCCGAAGGCATCAAGAAGGCCGGCGGCGACGCCCATGTCATTCCCTGCAACATCTCGCGCCGCGAGGAAGTCGACGCGCTGATTTCGGGCACCACAAAGCATTTCGGCAAGGTCGACATCCTCGTCTGCAACGCCGCGGTCAATCCGTATTACGGCCCATTGCTCGACATCAAGGACGAGGCCTTCGACAAGATCATGGGCTCCAACGTCAAGAGCAACATCTGGCTGTGTGCGCAGGCGATCCCGCAGATGGCGGAACGCGGCAGCGGCTCGGTCGTGATCGTGTCCTCGATCGGCGGCCTGCGCGGCTCCACCGTGATCGGCGCCTACGGCATCTCCAAGGCGGCGGATTTCTCGCTGTGCCGCAGCCTCGCCGGCGAATGGGGCCCGAAAGGCGTCCGCGTCAATTGCGTGGCGCCGGGCCTCGTGAAAACCGACTTCGCCCGCGCGCTGTGGGAAGACCCTGATAATCTGAAGCGCCGCACCGCCACCACGCCGCTGCGCCGCATCGGCGAACCCGACGAAATCGCGGGTGCAGTGGCGTATCTCGCCTCCGACGCGTCGACGTTCATGACAGGGCAGACGATTGTGGTGGATGGCGGCGTGACCACGGCGGCGACGTAGCTTCAGCCCTAGCTCTCTCAACGCGTCGTCCCGGCCTTGAGCCGGGACCCATACCGCGTTGTGCTCTCGGTTGAGACGAGGTGGCCGATACCCTTCGCAAAACCGACGCCGGTGGCTATGGGTCCCGGCCTTCGCCGGGACGACGTTGAGATATTGACCTTCTCCCGCCAATCCCCTTTCCTTGCCCCAACCACCAACTTTTCCGGGAAGCACCATCATGTCCTTTGTGCTGGCGATCGATCAGGGCACCACATCCTCGCGCGCCATCGTGTTTCGCAGCGACATTTCGATCGCAGCCACCGCGCAGCAGGAATTCCCGCAGCATTTCCCGGCCTCGGGCTGGGTCGAGCACGAGCCGGAGGATATCTGGACCTCGACGGTGATGGTCTGCCGCGAGGCGCTGGAGAAAGCCGGCCTGAAGGCGAAAGACATCGCCGCGATCGGCATCACCAACCAGCGCGAGACCACGGTGGTGTGGGACCGCGCCACCGGTCAGGCCGTGCACCGCGCCATCGTCTGGCAGGACCGCCGCACCGCCGACATCTGCGCCAAATTGAAGAGTGAAGGCCATGAGCCTGCGATCTCGGCCAAGACCGGCCTGATCATCGATCCCTATTTCTCGGGCACCAAAGTCGCCTGGATCCTCGACCACGTGCCCGGCGCGCGCGAACGCGCCGCGCGCGGCGAGCTGATGTTCGGCACCGTCGATTGCTATCTCTTGTGGCGTCTGTCAGGCGGCAAGGTGCACGCCACCGATGCCACCAACGCCTCGCGCACGTTGCTGTTCAACATCCACACCGGCGAATGGGACGACGAGCTGCTGAAACTGCTGCGCGTGCCGCGCTCGATGCTGCCCGAGGTGAAGGATTCCTCCGCCAGGTTCGGCGAGAGCGAACCAGATTTGTTCGGCGGTGCGATCGCGATATCAGGCATCGCCGGCGACCAGCAGGCCGCCACTATCGGCCAGGCCTGCTTCACGCCCGGGATGATCAAATCGACCTACGGCACCGGCTGTTTTGCCCTGCTCAACACCGGCACCACGCCGGTGGCCTCGAAGAACAAGCTGCTCACCACCATCGCCTATCAATTGAACGGCAAGCGCACCTACGCGCTCGAAGGCTCGATCTTCGTCGCCGGAAGCGCGGTGCAATGGCTGCGCGACGGCCTCGGCATCATCAAGCAGGCGTCGGAAACCGGCCCGCTCGCCGACAAATCCGATTCCATGCAGAGCGTCTATCTGGTGCCGGCCTTCGTCGGCTTGGGGGCGCCCTACTGGAATCCGCGCGTCCGCGGCGCGCTGTTCGGCCTCACCCGCAACACCGGCCCTGCCGAACTGGCGCATGCCGCGCTGGAGAGCGTCTGCTACCAGACCTACGATCTGCGCGAGGCGATGCGCGCCGACTGGCCGGGCGAAAAAGCCGCCAACGTGCTCCGCGTCGACGGCGGCATGACCGCCTCCGACTGGACCATGCAGCGCCTCGCCGACCTGCTCGACGCGCCGGTCGACCGCCCGATGATCCAGGAAACCACCGCGCTCGGCGCCGCCTACCTCGCCGGGCTGCAGGCGGGTGTCTATCCCGAGCCCGCAAAGTTCGCCGACAATTGGCGGCTGGAGCACCGGTTCAAGCCGGCGATGAGTGCGGCGACGCGGGAGCGGAAACTCGCCGGGTGGTCGCGGGCGGTGAAGGGATTGCTGGCGAGCGATGAGGGGGAAGGGTAGCTCTGCCGGTCGTCATGGCCGGGCTTGACCCGGCCATCCACGACTTCTCTTTGCTGCTTCAAGACGTGGATGCCCGGGACAAGCCCGGGCATGACGATAAGAAAGAGCGCGCCATGATCCTTCCCGACGGCGACTTCGACGTTCCTCCCGGCAAGATCGCCACCGTCGTTACGCATCTGGAGATGACCGAACTCCCCGCGATCCCGTCCGATCCCAAGGGCGCATGGACGCTGCGCCGCGCGGAGGCCCCCGGCCTCGACTGGTATCGCGAACTGTTCCGCCGTGTCGGCGAGGAGTGGCTGTGGATTTCGCGGACGCGGATGCCGGATGCCAGGCTCGCGGCAATCATCCATTCACCGCTGGTGGAGGTCTATGCGCTGGAGCATGAGGGGCGCGACGAAGGCCTGCTTGAACTGGACTTTCGCGAGGCCGGGCAATGCGAGCTTGGTTTCTTCGGCGTCACCGCAAAACTGATCGGCAGCGGCGCCGGCCGCTGGATGATGAACCGCGCGCTGGAGCTGTCATGGTCGCGGCCGATCGAGCGGTTCTGGGTGCACACCTGCACGCATGATCATCCATCAGCGGTGGCGTTCTATCAGCGCTCCGGCTTTCGCGCCTTCCGGCGGCAGATCGAGATCGAGGACGATCCGCGGCTTGATGGCACTGCGCCGCGTGATGCGGCGAGGCATGTGCCGGTGATTGAGTGATGGTGCGAACGCTCTCGCAACTCGTCATCACCGGGCTTGTCCCGGTGATCCACGTCTTGCTTACCTCTGCGCAACCAAAGACGTGGATGGCCGGGTCAAGCCCGGCCATGACGATGGAGTGATGCTTGGAGTCAAAACAAATCCTGCTTCGTCCGCGAAAGCGAAAACCCGCGGCGCTCCGCGTTGAAGCACGTCACGCCCGATTGCTCCGACGTGCAGGTAAAGCCACCGCGCTGCCAGACCTCGCCATAGGCCAGCATCGGCATCTTGGGGTCCATCACTGTATCGCCGTAGCAGAGGCGCACGGCGCTGCCCCTGGATCGCATCTCGAACGCCTTGCCCCATTCGAGATCGCAATCGGCCGGCCGGTGCGCCGTCACGGTGGCTTCCATGATGTCGCAGCGGAGCGTGTTCTGCTTGTCATAGTCGAAATAGGCGCAGGCGATGTTTTTCGATGGCGACTGGAAGCCGACGGGGCCGCTTTGGGCGTTGGCTGCGCCAGTGAATAGTACTGACAGTGTGAGGACGGCGAGGGATGGTCGCATGTCGTTCCTTCGGTCTCGAATGTCATGCCCGGACTTGATCCGGGCATCCACATCTTTAAGGTCTGGCAGTAAGAAAGACGTGGATGGCCGGGAGCGCAGACAAGTGTACGCAGTCTGCGCAAGGCAGACTACTATGCCCGGCCATGACGAATAGGGAAAGGATGCAACGGCAACATGTTCCTGATCGGCCAATACGACTCCCCCTTTGTCCGCCGCGTCGCGATTGCGCTGCGGATATATGGCTTGCCGTTCGAGCACAGGCCGTGGTCGACCTTCGGCGATGCGGACAAGATCGCGCCGTATAATCCGTTGCGCCGGGTGCCGACGCTGGTGCTTGCCAGCGGCGAGGCGGTCATCGAGAGCACCGCGATCCTGGATGCGCTCGATGAACTGGTCGGCCCGGAAGTGGCGATGATGGCCGGGCGCGGCGAGACGCGCCGTCGGCAATTGCGGATCTGCGCGCTCGGCAGTGGCCTCGCCGACAAGGCGGTCAGCCTGATCTATGAGCGGGTGCTGCGCAAGGAACAGCTCGCGCTTTGGGTCGAGCGCTGCCAGACGCAAATCGGCGGCGTGCTCGAGATGCTGGAGAAAGAGCGCGAGGCGATCCCGACGCCATACTGGTTCGGTGAGCGAATCGGCCACGCTGATATCATGATCGCCTGCGCGTTGCGCTTCACGAGCGAAGCGCATCCCGCGCTGTTCGATGCGCGCTATCCGGCGCTGCAGGCCCACGCCGCGCGCTGCGAAGCGCTGCCGCCATTCCAGGAAATCCTGCAGCGACTCGACCCGCCGAAGGGATGAAGTTCGCTGTCCTTCCGGGCGCCATCATTTGCAGTCGCGGCAGATCGTCAGCTTGCGCCTGAGCTGCACATCTTCCGCGGAATCGGCCCACGGTTGCCCCGCGATGCTATCGGGCTCTTTCATGGGCTTCGACCGTTTGGCTGTGCGTGGGCTGACGGGTAACGTTGGAGCCGGTTCGTCTTCGATGCTGGTGGTGAAGCCATCGTGATCGGCGGCCGGTTTCGACGGCGGTGTCTCCCTCGCGACCGGCGGCGCCGTGCGCTTGGCGGTTGGCTTCGGTGGAGGAGCGTCGTCGGTTGCCGCTGGCGGTGACGCGTCCCTGGCCACCGGCGGCGCCGTGCGCTTGGCAGTCGCCCTCGGCGGAGGAGCGTCCTCGGTTGCCGCTGGCGGTGACGCGTCCCTGGCGACCGGCGGCGCCGCACGCTTGGCGGTTGCCCTTGGTGGAGGCGCGTCCTCGGTTGCCGCTGGCGGCGAAGCCAGGATGACGGCCGGAGGTGACGCATCCACGTCTGGCGATGGTGCTGGCCGGGCAAGCGAAAGCGGAGGGGCAAGCGAGGTTTGGCATCTCGCGCCGTCAGGCAGCCCAAAACTGACGGACAAAAATCCGATGGCAAACAGTGCAGCGGCGCTTTTTATTCGCATACCGAAAACCGCCGATCTGAAATCAATGATCGCGGCCCTCCGAGGGCACGCTTCGTGTAAACTACCGATCCTATCATGGCGGTCAAAAATGACGGAAGTTCGATCCGTACTGCGAGGTCTTACCACCGTTCCCGGAGATCTTGCAGAAGGGATGAGCTTCTTTCTTACCCTCCCCTGGAGGGGTCCGAGACGAGCGTAGCTCGCTCGTGGGTCGACGCTCATGAAATGAGCGGCGGGGTGGGGTGACAGTCTCTCCTCGCGAACAGCGTCTAAGCTGAGAGACCGTCACCCCGCCCCGGCTCGCATGTCGCTTCGCTCGATGCGAGCCGACCCTCCCCCTCCAGGGGAGGGTAAGTGATCGCGCTGCGACAAATTAACCCGACGGGCAAAATTCCGCTTCCCTCGTCGGGCAAATCAGCGGTTTGAATCGTCGCGTCCCGCCCGACAAGAGGGGCGTGCGCACGTCACGAACGCGCGGCGGGATGCGGTGGACGCTTGTTCACGTCTGACGACGGCGTGCATTAAGCGTACGGCAAAACCGTGTGGTCCTGGCGCCCGTTGCCGGCGTCAAGCTGTCGGAGAAGCGTGAGCTGAACCGGCAGCGACGGAGTCAACCAAGAACTCGTCTCCGGGGAGAGCACGGCATAAGCCGTAAAGCCATTGCGCAGGGAAGGCCGGGTGTTCTCCGCTGCCCTGTATGCTCGTGTGCAGCCTACTTAGTGCAAACCGCACACGGGACCGCGGGTGCAGCGCGCACCCGGTCTTCCCTGCGCCCTCATTTTCGGGGGCAAGGAATTTCTGGCAAAGCTCGGGCGCAATGCGTCGCGAGAATGCGAATCCGCGTCCCTGGTAATTGATGAACATCCCCACCCACGTCGTCCCGGACAAGCGAAGCGCGATCCGGGACCCATACGCCGCAGCGGTTGTTGTTGAGCACGCTGAGCGACGACTTACTTTAACAACAGATGACCGGGATTATGGGTCCCGGCGTTCGCCGGGACGACGCAAGAGTTGTTCAAACCGGCTGATGCGCCGGAGCCCGCAATCCCGCCGCCTTGACCTTACCGAAATCCGCAGTGGATTTCCCCGTCAGGGCCGCCAGCACCAGCGCGACCATGTGGGCGAGGCGCTCGTCCCGCGCCTCCTTCTTCATGAGGTCGCGGCCGAAAATCACGCTGAGCGTCGCGCTGTTCGACAGATAGAAGAAGCACAGACCGGCGATCGAGATATAGAGCTGGACCGGATCGACCGCGACGCGGAAGTCGCCGCTTTCGACGCCGCGATTGACCACCGTGCGGATCATCTCGACGAACGGCGAGTGCATCGATTTGACCTTGGTCGAGCGCTTGAGGTGGCGCGCTTTGGCAAGGTTTTCCGTATTGAGCAGCGCCAGGAATTCCGGATTGCGGATGAAGTAGTTCCAGGTGAAATCGATCAGCCGTTCGATGGCTTCCGGCGGATCGAGATGTTCGAGATCGAGCCCGCGCTCCTCGGCGCGGATCTGCTCATAGGCGCCTTCGAGCACCTCGAGGTAGAGGTCCTCCTTGTTGCCGATGTGATAGTACAGCATGCGCTTGTTGGCGCCGGCATTGGCCGCGATCCGGTCGACGCGCGCCCCGGCAAGGCCGTGGGCGGCGAATTCCTGCTTGGCGGCCTCGAGAATGCGAATCCGCATGCCCTCGGGGTCGCGCTGCCATTTCAGAACACGTTTTGCCTTTGCCAAATCAATCGCTCGATGAACACATGATGTCTGCTGTAGCACGCACGGCGCGATTTGAGAACGTAGGGTGGGCAAAGCGAAGCGTGCCCACCATCTTGCTTGCCGAAGCGGATGGTGGGCACGGCGCAAGCGCGCCTTTGCCCACCCTACGGCCGCTCACCCTACGGCTTCACCGAAGGCTGCACCAGCAGCGTCGGCACGCCGCAGGTGCCGTTGCGCACGGTCATCACCCGCGTCCCCGGCTTGCGGCCGGTGCGGATTTCGGAGACGTCGACGCCGGCAGCCGTCAGCCGCGCATGGGTGGCGTCGATGTCGGCGACGCGCCAGCACAGGCCCCGCAGCCTGTCCCGGAGTTTATCTTGGAGTTTATCTTGCGCCCCGTCCGCCGGCTTGCCCGGCCGGTGCGTCACCTCGACGATGAGATCGCCGCAGCGGAAGAACATCAGCCGGCCCCAGTCCGGATGCGACCGGTCGAGCGCCATGTCGAGCCCGAGCCGCGCGCCATAGAGCGCGGCGGCCCGCTCGGGATCCGGCGTCGAGACCACGACATGATCCATCGCGGTGATCGATGCCGGCCCGGTTCGCACCGACAGCGGGCGCTCCTTTGCCAGTTCGAGGAAGAACATGCGGATGCCACGCGTCGCATCTGTGGCGGCGCGGGTGCGCTTCCACGACAAGGTCGCCTCCGTGACCGCATCGCGGCTTTCGACCTCGGCGACCGGCTCCGGCTTCAGGGTCAGCCGGTCGAGCCTGCGATGCAATTTCGTGATGTCGTTGGTGCGAAAACAAAGGCTCGCCAGCCCCTCACCCTGCGCCGCGAGCACGGCGCGAATGCGCTCCGCCGCCTCGCCGTCGCCACTCGGCGCCATCAATTCCAGCGTCACGTTATCGAGCGTGAACAACACGCGCTCGGCGCCGTCGCCACTGTTGCGCCAGGCCGGCGTCCGCCCAAACAGCGTCTGATAGGCCGCCTCGCCCGCCGAAATATCGCCGGTGAGAACGACCACATGATCGAGACCTGTAATCACGGCAAAAGCCCTCCCCCTTTTGTCGCACCGTCCGGAACCCCGGGCAGCGGTCAGCCGTTATGGCCCGGCATCCTGACGATCCCTCAAGGACGGTCCTAATCCCCTGACATGCCCTTCTCAAGCCGCAAACACGGCACGGCTGCGAATAATTTCAGCGAATGCATCCGACAAGCGGTGCTAGTGTAGCGCGCCGGGCCGGACCCACCCTTCAGCCCAAGACTCTGAAGTACAATGACGGAAAACGAATGCAGGCCCTCTTCATCGGACAGACCTATATCGACGTCACCTTCATCACCGACCACATGCCGACCGGCGATGAAAAGCATGTGGCCTCGGCCTACGCGGTGTCGTTTGGCGGCAACGCCGTCACGGCGGCGTTCTGCTGCGCCAAGCTCGGCATCGTGCCGGACCTGATTGCGACGGTCGCCAACGACTGGCTCGGCCGCATGTTCTGGGACATGAGCGCGAAATACGGAATCTCGATCCATCCGCGCAAGGTCAACGCCTCCTCGCTGTCCTTCATCATGCCAAAGGACGGCAAGCGCGCCATCGTGCGTTGCCGCGACGACGAACACATCCATCCCTTCCCCATCCTCAATATCAAGGGATGCCGCGCGCTGCATATCGACGGCCACCAGCCGGACGCGGCCATCCATTACGCCAAACTATGTCGCGAAGCCGGCATCCTGACCTCGCTCGACGGCGGCGGCCTGCGCAGCAATACCCATGAGCTCCTGGAATTCATCGACGTTGCCATCGTCGCCGAGCGGCTGTGCGAACAGATGGACAAGACGCCGGAGACAATGCTGGATTATCTCAAGAGCCGAGGCTGCCGGGTCGGCGGCGTCACGCTCGGCGAAAAGGGTTTGCTGTGGTACGACGAGACCGGCTCGGTTCGCAGCTTGCCCGCACTGCCGATCCCGCGCGAGCGCGTGATCGACACCAACGGCGCCGGCGACGTCTTCCATGGCGCCTATGTCTATTCATATTTGAGCAACCCCGGCAAAAGCTGGCGCGACCATTTCGAGTTTGCGCGCGCCGCGTCGACCTTCAAGATCCAGCGGCTCGGCAACGAGGCGGGATTGCCGACGCTGACGGACATCGAAGTGGTCAAGATGGCGTTTGCGGCCAGCCCGTGACCGGATGAATTGGAGCTAGTATGGGGCGCGTCTTCGTCGCCGGCAGCATCAACATGGATGTGGTGGCGACCGCCGACCGGCATCCGCTTGTCGGCGAGACCGTCGCCGGCAAAGCGGTGCTGTATTTTCCCGGCGGCAAGGGCGCCAACCAGGCTGTGGCGGCCGCCAAGCTCGGGGTATCAACCACGCTGATCGGCCGGCTGGGAACGGATACCTTCGGGCAGCAATTGCGGACATTCCTCGCCGCGCAAGGCGTTGACCTCGCGCATCTCAAGGACACCGCCGAGGCCCACACCGGAACGGCGCTCATCACCATCGCCAATGCCGATAATACCATCGTCGTCGTGCCCGGTGCCAATGCGCTTGTGAGTGCCGAGGATGTCGGCACGCCCGTTCTCGCCAGGGGCAACATCGCAGTCAGCCAGTTCGAAATCCCGCTGCCCACGATCGCTGCATTCTTCGAGCGCGCCCGCGCTGCCGGTGCGACCACGATCCTCAACCCCGCGCCCGCGACCAGGTTCGGACAGGAATTGCTCGATCTCGTCGACATCCTCGTTCTCAACGAGACTGAGCTTGGGTTTCTCACCGGCACTGAGCTTCGCGACACGGATGAGCCTGCGCGCTTCGTCGAGGCGGCCCGGTCGCTCCGCACGAGCTCGGATCGGATGATCTGCGTAACCCTCGGCAAGCGCGGCGTGCTCGCACTGAGCGGCGGCGATGCGTCTGTCATCGCCGGCCGCGCGGTCAAGGCCGTCGACACGACAGGCGCCGGGGACTGCTTTGTCGGCGCGCTGGCGGCACAATTGTCCGACGGGCGCGCGATCCGGGACGCGCTCACTTACGCCAATGCCGCCGCGTCGATCTGCGTGCAACGGATGGGCGCAGCACCCTCAATGCCGACGGCGGCGGAAGTGGCAGCCATCATCTGACCCCTCTCCGCTACGTTCGCGTCAGGGCCGGCGAAACGCAGCCGTCACTTCAACGACTGCAATTCGTCGTATTGCGCCCGCGTCCATCCGGCTCCGGCGGAGGCATCGTTGTGCAGCGGAACCGCTGCTTGCCGGAAAGCCTCGCGATCCGGCTCGACCACGGTCATGCCGAGCTTCTTGAGCTGTGTCGCCAAAACCCGTTCGGAAGCCTCGATCGCCTCCGTCGCCTTCGCAGCGGCCTCCTTCATCGTATCCGCAAACAGCTTCTGCTCGTCCGACTTCAGCTTGTTCCAGACGTGGCTGCCGATCACCGTCACCATCGATTCCGTGATGTGGCCGCTCAGCACGATGTGACTCTGCACCTCGTAGAATTTCTTGGCCATGATCGTGGGCAGCGGATTCTCCTGACCATCGACCAGACCTTGCCGGAGCGCATTATAGACGTCGGAGAACGCGATCGGCGTTGCGTTGGCGCCGACGGATCTGGTGAACATCAGGACCAGCGGCGCCGGCGGCACACGCAGCTTCATGCCCTTCATGTCCTCGGGCTTGCTGATCGGCTTGTTGGCGGTGACATGACGCTGCCCGTAATAGGTCAGCGCGACGATCTTGTGCCGGGTCTTGTCTTCATAGTCCTTCGCAAGGTCGGCAAACAGCTTGCTGGCGCGATAGGCCTTCCAATGGTCGAAATCGCGCAGCATGAACGGCGCGCCGGTGATGCCGAGCGGCTTGTAGGTTGCCGCGACGAAGTTGATGCCGACATAGACGATATCGACGGTGCCGAGCCCAAGCCCCTCATTGAGCTGATTCTCGTTGCCGAGCCGGGAAGCCGGAAACACCTCGATATCGAATTTGCCGTTGCTACGTTTCCTGATCTCGCCCGCCGCCCACAGCGCTTCGGTGTGGTAGGGCTCGGTGATCTCGTAGACATGCGCCCATCGCAGCTTGGTCTGGGCCGAGGTCGGGCTGGCCATGACCATGGCAAGGATGACGGCATTGCTTAGCATCAGACAGCGTGTCCAGATGGACATGCTACCCTCCCCGATTGACTCACCGAAGCCTCTGGCGGGCCTGCTGCAGCGTTGCCGAAATGATCCGCCGATGCAAGTGGACCGGCGCGAAAGCCAGTCCGACTTAAGTCAGCGCGCTCTTCAGATCGAAGCTGCTATCAGCCGCCTGCTCCGGCCCGATCGAGCCGTTGGCGGCCAGCAGGCGCCGTCCGAACATATGATCCCCGGCGCGGTTGACGGATTCGATGCCGACGAGTTGCCCGGACTTGTAGCAGAAGGCGGAGAACGCCCCCTGCCCGCGATCGCCGCGCACCACCACCTGGTCATAGCCCGTCGTCAAACCCGCGATCTGAAGCTTGTGGGGACCCTGGTCGCTCCAGAACCACGGCAGCCCGTCATAGACTTTGGCATCGCCGGTGAGCCGCGCCGCGACACAGCGCGCGTGGTCGGTGGCGTTCTGCACCGATTCGAGCCGCAGCGATCCGCCGAAGCGCGGGCTGGCATAGAGTGCACAATCGCCGACCGCCGAGATATCCGGATCGGCCGTCAACAGATGTTCGTCGACGATGATACCGGCCGCTACCGGCAGGCCGGCCTGGGCCGCCAGTTCGACATTCGGCAGGACACCAACCCCGACCACGATGAGGTCGGCAGGCATATGCCGGCCATCGCTGAGGCTGACGCCGGTGACATTGCTGCCGTCGCTTTCGATGCTCGTGACCTGCACGCCGAGATGAATGCGAATGCCGGCCGCAGTGTGGCTCGACTGGAAGAATTCGGAGATTTCAGCGGTCACCGCGCGCGCCATCACGCGGGTGCCGAGTTCGACCACGTCGACTTCCAGGCCCTTGCCCCGGGCGGTCGCGGCGAATTCCAGTCCGATGAAGCCGGCCCCGATCACGACCACGCGCTGGCCGGATCCGATCCGGTGCCGCAACGCCTCGCTTTCGTCGAGGGTGCGCAAATAGCGCACGCCCTCCAGATTCGCGTTGGGGATGTCGAGCAGGCGATTGCGCGCGCCGGTCGCCAGCACGAGGTGGCCGTAGTCGAGGAAGGAACCGGAGGCGAGCAACAATTTATGCGCCCCGCGGTCGATCGACACCGCCCGGTCGGAAATCAGCTCGATCTTCTGGTCGGAAAAGAATTTTTCCGGCCGGAACATCAGGCTATCAGGCCCCCCGGTTCCCTTCAGATAGGCCTTGGACAGCGGCGGCCGCTGGTATGGCAGATGGCCTTCGTCATTCAGGAGCACAATGCGCTCGGCAAAGCCGTGCTGGCGAAGCGAGGCCGCAACCTGAAAGCCGGCATGTCCGGCGCCGACGATTACGACAGGCCCTTGCAAATCCGGTCCTTGCGTCATCGGGACAACCCAATTGCAGGCGCACAGGAATTACCCATGTCGTCTCCTCTCACTGCTGATGTTGGCTTGCTCGCCTCGTGAGAGCGGCGCTCGTGTCCGCGTCCCGAACGATGGGCACCCCCATTAGGCCTCAAGGTTCGGCAACGCGCAAGGGCACCCCTGCCCCGGAAGCACGGATAAGGCCGCATCCTGCGGCCGGGTCCGGGATTGTCTCCCCCGGGCTTCTGCGATTTAAATGCGGGCGTCCGTTCCGCCCGGAGGATTTTCCGATGACGACACAAGATCATACCGCTGCCCCATCCGATGAGCCGGCACGGCTCACGATCGAAGGTCCGATTGCGACCATCACGCTGAACCGGCCCGCGGCGTTCAACTCGATCGACCTGTCAATCGCGAAAAAGCTGGAACAGCTTGGCGCCGAGGTCGAGGGCAATGACGCGATAAGAGTGCTGGTGATCCAGGGCGAAGGCCGCGCCTTCAGCGCCGGCGGCGATCTGCAGACCATCGGTGCTGCCGCAGCCGCAGACACCATTGCGCCCGTGGTCGGCGAACTCTTGAAGCACTATCACGCCTTCATCGAAACCATCCGGCGGATGCCGAAGATCGTGCTGTCGAGCGTTCACGGCTCGGCGGCGGGCGCCGGCATGGGCCTCGCCTTCGTGACTGATCTTTGCATCGCCGCTGAAGACGCCCGCTTCACGCCGGCCTACGCCAAGATCGGCGTGTCGCCGGATGGCGGCAGCACCGTCGGCATGGTCGGCACCGTCGGCACCCGCCGCGCGCTGCAGCTATTTCTCGCCGAAGACAGTTTTACGGCGCAGCAGGCCTACGATTGGGGTTTGGTCGCCCGGGTTGTTCCGGCCGCAGAACTGAAGGCGGCGACGCAGAAATTCGCCGAGCGATTGGCGCAGAACCCGCCAGCGGCGATCAGCGGCACCAAGTCGCTGGTTTACCAGGCCGCGGTCACCCCCACCAAACAGCAGCTTGATGCCGAGGAACAGAAGATCATCGACGCGATGCACACCGAAGATTTCCGTGTTGCGGTGAAGAAGTTCACCAGCAAGGGGAAGTAGGAGGGGCAATCGAAGCCTAGCCCTTCCCCTCGCCGCGCATGAAATCGAAATCGCAGCCTTCGTCGGCCTGCAGGATGGTTTCGTTGAACAGATGCGCGTAGCCGCGCCTGGCCCATTCGGGTGTCGTTGCCGGCGCCAGCGCGGCGCGGCGTTTTTCGAGCTCGGCATCGTCGACCAGGAGATCGATGCTCCGTTTGGCGACGTCGAGCCGGATCATGTCGCCGTTCCTCACCAGCGCCAGCGGACCGCCGACGGCGGATTCCGGCGTGATGTGCAGCACGATGGTACCGAACGCCGTCCCGCTCATGCGCGCGTCCGATATCCGCACCATGTCCTTGACGCCTGCGCGTCCGAGCTTTTTCGGGATCGGCAGATAGCCCGCCTCCGGCATGCCCGGCGCGCCCTTCGGCCCGGCATTGCGCAGCACCAGCACGTCGTCGGCGTTGACGTCGAGTGCGGGATCGTCGACCCGCAGCGTCATGTCCTCGACCGACTCGAACACCACGGCGCGGCCGGTATGCTGCAAGAGCTTGGGGCTTGCCGCTGAATGCTTGATCACGGCGCCGCGCGGCGCTAGGTTGCCGTGCAACACCGCCATCGCGCCTTCCGGCTTGATCGGATTGCTGCGGGGACGGATCGCATCCTGCCCCGGCACTTCTTCGGCGTCAGCCACGACATCGCGCAGCGTCGCACCGGTGATGGTCTTTGCATCGAGATCGATGAGATCGCCGAGCTGCGCCATCAGCTTCGGCAGGCCGCCGGCATGATGGAAGTGCTCCATGTAATGCTCACCCGACGGCTTCAGGTCGATCAGAACAGGCACTTCGCGGCCGAGCTTGTCAAAACCTTCGAGATCGATGCGATGTTTGGTGCGGTTGGCAATCGCGGTCAGATGAATGAGGCCGTTGGTCGAGCCGCCGATCGCCTGCAGCACGACTTGCGCATTCCGGAACGACGACGCGGTCAAAAACTCGCTCGGCCGCGGCCCCTTCGCCTTGGCCATCGCGGCGGCGACCTTGCCGCTCGCTTCCGCGGAACGGAAGCGTTCGGCGTGTGGCGCGGGAATGGTGGCGCTCATCGGCAGCGACAGGCCCAGCGCTTCGGTGATGCACGCCATTGTGGACGCCGTGCCCATCACCATGCAGGTGCCGACCGATGGCGCGAGGCGGCCGTTGACGGCTTCGATCTCGACATCGTCGATTTCACCGGCGCGGTATTTTCCCCATAGCCGCCGGCAATCGGTGCAGGCGCCGAGCACTTCGCCCTTGTGATGCCCGACCACCATGGGCCCTACGGGAATGACGACGGTCGGAAGGTCCGCACTGACCGCAGCCATAATTTGCGCCGGCAGGGTCTTGTCGCAACCGCCGATCACGACAATGGCGTCCATCGGCTGGGCGCGGATCATCTCCTCGGTATCCATCGCCATCAGGTTGCGCAGATACATCGAAGTCGGATGCGAAAAACTTTCGGCGATCGAGATGGTCGGGAACACCATCGGCATCGCGCCGGTCAGCATCACGCCGCGCTTCACCGCTTCGATAATCTGCGGCACATTGCCGTGGCAGGGATTGTAATCGCTGTAGGTATTGGTGATGCCGACGATCGGGCGATTGAGCGCGTCGTCGGAATAACCCATCGCCTTGATGAAGGCCTTGCGCAGGAACAGCGAGAAGCCAGCATCGCCATAACTGGCCAGTCCCTTGCGAAGTCCGTCATCAGCCATCTTGTTCTTCCCTGTTGCTGCAGACTCGCACTAAAGGAGCCTGAGAAATTATTGTCAATATTTGATATTCGGCGCCAAAACTACGCTGTTTCGTCACCAATCATGTGGCATTATTGACAATAATACCCGTGCGTGCTGACTTCCAACGATGATCGGAAGCAAGCATCCATGAACAAGCCGTTGCACATTGGCCTTATCGGCGCCGGCATGGTGAGCCGCCATCATCTGATCGCCTGGGCCGGTATAGCAGATCAGGCGCGCGTTGTTGCGGTCGCCGATCCCTCGGCCGAAAACGCCGCACGCCGCGCGACCGAATTCGAGATATCCAGAATCTACGCCAGCGCCGAAGCGATGCTGGCGGAGACCGATCTTGACGCCATCGACATCGCGGCGCCACGCGAGATGCACGCGCCGCTGGTCCGGCTCGCGGCAGCTAAGCGCCTGCCGGTGCTGTGCCAGAAGCCGCTGGCGCCGAACCTGCAGCTAGCGGCCGACCTCGCTGCCGAGGTCCGCGACCTGACGCGGTTGATGGTGCACGAGAACTGGCGTTTTCGCGGATATTATCGTGACGCCGCGGCCTGGCTGCGCGAGGGCCGTATCGGCAACATCAAGCAGGCGCAACTCACCTTGCTCACGTCGGGTGTGCTGCCGGGACCCGACGGGCTTTGTCCGGCCCTGGAGCGACAGCCCTTCATGCGGCGCGAGAAGCGCATGCTGGTCGCGGAGGTCTTGATCCACCACCTCGATACGCTGCGGATGCTGCTCGGGCCGCTGCGCGTGACGGCGGCTGCGCTTTCGCGTTCGAGCGAGCAACTGGTCGGCGAAGACGGCGCGGTGATCCAGCTCCAGGCTGGCAACGGCGCCGGCATCACGGTGTTTGCGAGCTTTGCCGCGCACGGGCATCCGGCCACCCAGATCGACCGGCTCGAAATTCTGGGCGACAAGGGCGCCATCAAGCTAGACGGGCCACAACTCATCTGTTCGGGCGTAACGCCGCAGCAGAGGGTCTACGATCTCGCTACCGAGTATCAGGGGTCCTATAACCGGACGATTGCGCACTTCGTGCAATCACTACGGGACAACACGCCGTTCGAGACCGCGCCGCAGGATAATCTGGAGACGTTGCGGCTGGTCGAGGATTGCTATCGGATGTCAGGCTGGGAGGCTTTGCAATGAAGCCGCAAGAAGCATTGACCGAGATTTCCGCGCTGACGCGCGAGGAAGAGCAGGCGGAAGTGATCCGCCGGCTGGAAGAGGACATCATCTTCGGCCGCTTCGCGCCGGGTTCGCGGCTGGTCGAAGACACGCTGATGACGCGCTACCGCGCCAGCCGGCATTTCGTGCGCCAGGGGCTGTTTCAACTTGAACGCCAAGGCATCGTGCTGCGCGAGAAGAACATCGGCGCCACCGTGCGGTTCTATTCGGCCGAGGAAGTGCGGCAGATCTACGAGGTGCGGGAAATGCTGACGCGGCAGGCGGCGCTGATGATCGCGTTGCCCGCACCCTCAAGCCTGATCGAGCAATTGAGCGAATTGCAGCGGCAGTACTGCGCCAGGGCTGACGCCCAGGATCTGCGCGGCATTCATGAAGCCAACGACGCCTTTCACGTCGCGCTGTTCTCCGCTTGCGGCAATCCCTATCTGGTGCGTTCGCTGCAGGACTACATGAACCTGACGCTGCCGATGCGCGCCAAGAATCTGGCCGACAAAGAGGGGCTGGCGCTGTCACGACGCCAGCACGAATTCATGATTGAACTGCTAAAAGGCCGCGACAACTGGGCGCTGGCGCAGCTCTGCGTCGATCACATGCAGTTCAGCAAGTCGGATTATCTCGGCCGCATCGCGGGGGATGAGACCGCGAGATAGCAGCTGTCATTCCGGGGCGATGCGAAGCATCGAACCTCAGATGCGCAATTGCGCATCGGGGAATCTCGAGATTCCCCGATGTGCTAGTGCACATCTGAGGTCTGCGCTTCGCGCATCCCGGAATGACGTAAACGTCACTTCCAGTCCACGATCCTGCTCTTGTCGCCGTCGAACTCCATGCCGCAGAACGTGCCGCCCTGGTAGAAATCGCTGACGGGATCAGGCTTGAGCTTGGCCTGCTCGGCCATCGCATGCTCGCGATGATCTTCGCCGCGGCCGTTCGGGCGGTAGCCGAGTTCGTAGGCGCGATGATTATCCCACCAGGCGCGCTCGTTGTAGGACGCGCCGTAGAAGATCTCGAAATGAATGTCGGGATGGTCGAGCCCGATCCGGCAGAGTTGCACCAGATCTTCCGGCTTCAGCCAGATCGCGAGCCGGCGCTGGTCCAGCGGCTTTTCGCCGAAATTGCCGATGCGCAGACACGTTACCCCAAGCCCGTGCTTGTCGGCATAGAGCGAACCGACCGCCTCACCAAATACCTTGCTGACGCCATAACGGCTGTCCGGGCGCGCGGTGACGTCGGTGCCGATCCGGTGGTGGCGGGGGTAGAAGCCGACCGCGTGGTTGGATGAAGCGAACACCACGCGCTTGACACCCTTCTTGCGCGCCGCCTCGAACAGATTGTAGCAGCCGATGATGTTGGATTGCAGGATAGAGTCCCACGGGCCCTCGACCGAATAGCCGCCGAAATGCAGGATGCCGTCGACACCTTCGCAGATCGCCTCGATCTGCGCGGGATCGGCCAGATCAGCCGCTTTGAATTTTTCATTCGCGCCGAGATCGGCAGGCGTCGCAAGGTCGCTCAGCAGCAAATCCGGATAGATCGGCGGCAACAGTTTGCGCAGGCTGGTGCCGATTCCACCGGCAGCGCCGGTCATCAATATGCGTGGCATTTCTTTCCTCTTCGTTGCGACCGATTTGCGGTCGCTGGCCGACAATGATAGCAAAACATTCTGCGAGGAAACGCAACAGCAACGAGAACAGCAAATGTCCGAGGCAACACCCCGCGCCGGCTGGCAGCCGGCGACCTATTATCCAGATCCGGCGATCCACGCGCTCGATCCGCGGTTTGAGAAATACTGGCTCAAGCTTTCGGCGGTGGAACGGCTGACCACCGGCCTGCGCTGGGCCGAAGGCCCGGTGTGGTTCGGCGACGGGCGCTATCTGTTGTGCAGCGACATTCCCAACAACCGCATCATCAAGTGGGAAGAGGAGACCGGCGCGGTCAGCCACTACCGCAAGCCGTCGAATTTCGCCAACGGCCATACCCGCGACCGCCAGGGCCGCCTGATCACCTGCGAGCACGGCGGCCGCCGTGTTACCCGCACCGAATATGACGGCTCGATCACGGTGCTGATCGATTCCTTTGGCGGCAAGCGGCTGAATTCGCCGAACGACGTCGTGGTGAAATCGGACGGTTCGATCTGGTTCACCGATCCGATCTTCGGCCTGCTCGGCAATTACGAGGGCTACAAGGCCGAGCCCGAACTCGACATGAATGTCTACCGCCTGGATGGCGCCACCGGAAAGGCGACCATCGTCGCCGAGGGCATTTTGGGGCCGAACGGGCTTTGCTTCTCGCCGGATGAGAAGATTCTCTACGTCATCGAATCCCGGGGCGTGCCGACCCGCAAGATCCTCGCCTACGACGTCTCGCCCGGCGGCGACACGCTTTCCGACAAACGCGTGTTCGTCGATGCCGGTCCCGGCACGCCCGACGGCATGCGTTCCGACATCGATGGCAATCTGTGGTGCGGCTGGGGCATGGGCGATCCCGAACTCGACGGCGTTGTCGTGTTCGCGCCCGATGGCGTGATGATCGGCCGCATCGCCCTGCCCGAACGCTGCGCCAATCTCTGTTTCGGCGGCTTGAAGCGCAACCGGCTGTTCATGGCAGCGAGCCAATCGATCTACGCGCTGTATGTGAACACGCAGGGCGCGCTCGGGGGATAAGTCAGCGCCATCCCTGCCCGCGCCGGTTCAGCCCTTCTTTTCCTGCGCGGCGGCGGTCTGCTTGGCGAGCCCCTCCTCGAACGCCTTTTCCAGCGTCGCGGCATAGTCGTTGAACTCGCCGGGATTAACGAACGGATTGGGTCCGCCCTCGGCGAGTTTGGCGCGCTTCTCGGCCATCTTGTACATTTCCGGATGCGGCGCGAGCAGGACATCCACCTTCATGCCCCGGGCCCGCGCGAACGTCTTGCGGTAGTCCGCGACGATGCCCGGATAGGTCGGGTTGGTGACAAGTCGGTTCAGCGCCACGGTGCCACTGCAGAAGATCAGGACCGAGCGCGTGACGTTGTTGTCCTTTACCGAAAATTCCCAGCTGGTGCAGCCCGGCGAATGGCCAGGCGTTTCGCGCGCGGTGATCTTCACATCGCCGAGCGTAATCGTGTCACCCTCGCGCATGGTGCGGTCCACTTTGACCGGCGGGAAATTCAGCAACGTTTCCTCCCGCGCGCCCGGATAGTAGCCGCCTTCGAGCAGCGGCTTGTCTGCCTCACCGGCGACAAGCTGGGCACCGCTCGCCGCTTTCATTTCGGCCAGACCACCGGTGTGGTCGATATGGGCGTGGGTGTTGAGGAGGTATTTGATGTCGGTGACCTTGAAGCCGAGCTTTTCGATGTTGCCTTTGATCTGCGAGGTCGCCTCCGGCATCACGGTGTCGACCAGGATGTGCCCCTGCGGCGTGGTGATCAGGTAGGACGCGAGCCCATGGGTGCCGACATAATAGACGTTACCGATGATCTTGAACGGCTCAGTCGGCTTGTTCCAGGCAATCGTAAGTGTCGCGAGCAGACCCTTGAGGTTCTGAGCCTGCGCTGCGCCAGCGAGCGACAGCAAGGCGACCAACATCACGATCAGCTTTTTCATTTCCACCCTCCGTTCTTGCTCTTGTATCGTCTCGCCATGGCGGCTTTACGGCGAGGCACGGCCAACACGCTATGCGAGGTCCCTCAACGGAAAATGCCGGCTGCTTTAGGGCAGCCGGCACTCTTTCGAATAGACGACGCTAGCGCCGCATCAGCTTACGCGGCGTTGTAGCCGGCGACCGCCTTCACTTCGAGATATTCTTCCAGGCCGTACTTGCCCCACTCGCGGCCGTTGCCGGACTGCTTGTAGCCGCCGAACGGCGCGGTGCGATCGTTCGGAACGCCCTGCAGGTTGACGTTGCCGGCGCGGATCTGCTTGCCGACGCGGCGCGCGCTTTCGACGGTGTCACCGGTGACGTAACCGGCCAGACCATACGGCGTGTCGTTGGCGATCTTGACCGCCTCGGCTTCGTCCTTGGCACCGAGGATCGTGAGCACCGGTCCGAAGATTTCCTCACGGGCAATGGTCATGTCGTTGGTGACGTCGGCGAAGATGGTCGGGCGCACGTAGAAGCCCTTGTTGACGCCCTCGGGCAGACCGGGACCACCGGCCACGAGGGTTGCACCTTCCTCGATGCCCTTGTGGATCAGCGCCTGGATCTTGTCCCACTGGATGCGGGACACGACCGGGCCGATGGTGGTGCCGTCGGCACGGGGATCGCCGGCCTTGGTCTTGTCGGCGACCGCCTTCGCGATAGCGGCGACTTCCTTCATCTTCGACAGCGGCACGATCATCCGCGACGGCGCGTTGCACGATTGTCCGGAGTTGTTGAACATGTGCATGACGCCGCCGGTGACCGCCTTGGTGAGGTCGGCGCCTTCGAGGATCACGTTCGGCGACTTGCCACCGAGTTCCTGGCTGACACGCTTCACGGTCGGCGCGGCGCGCTTGGCGACATCGACGCCGGCGCGGGTCGAGCCGGTGAACGAGATCATGTCGATATCCGGATGCTCGCTCATCGCGGCACCCACCTCGGGGCCGAGGCCGTTGACGAGGTTGAACACGCCCTTCGGCACGCCGGCTTCATGGAGGATTTCCGCGAAAATCAATGCCGAGGTCGGCGTGAATTCCGACGGCTTCAGGATCATGGTGCAGCCGGCGGCAAGCGCGGGCGCGACCTTGCAGGCGATCTGGTTCAGCGGCCAGTTCCACGGCGTGATCATGCCGATGACGCCGACGGGCTCGCGCAGCACCGTGGCGGTGCCGAGGTTTTCCTCGAAGTGATAGTTCTTCAGCACTTCCAGCGTGGAAGCGATGTGGCCGAGGCCGGCGCCGGCCTGCAGGCGCTCTGCCATCGGCAGCGGCGCGCCCATTTCGTCGGAAACGGCAGCGCCGATGTCCTTCATGCGGCCCTTATAGATCTCGATGATCTTTTCCAGGAGCGCGACGCGCTCCTCGCGGCTGGTCTGCGAGAAGGTCACGAAGGCGCGCTTGGCGGCAGCGACGGCCTTGTCGAGATCGGCCTTCGAGCCGAGCGCAACCTCATACATCGCCTCTTCGGTCGCCGGATTGACGACGGGCGTGGACTTCTTGACGGCGGGATCGACCCAGGCGCCGTCGATGTAGAATTGCATACGGTTGACCATCGGAAACCTCGTTATTTCACAGGACGGAAGGATTAAGGGAACGGGGGCGTTCGGCAGGCATCCTTGCACGAAAATCCCGGCAATTGAACCCGCCATATGCGGGATGCCGCGTCGCGGCAGGCACCGGATATAAGGTCAGGCGCGTGACGGATGCAAGACGGTAACCGTCGCCCCGGCGAAGGCCGGGGCCCATACGCCGTGAACTCTCATTTTGGCACTCCGGCCGACACCGATTAACACAACCACTGCTGCGGAGTATGGACCCCGGCCTTCGCCGGGGCGACGCGTCACACCGCCATCTTCCGGTGCCGCACCGGCGCCCCCACCGTGAGGCTTTCCGCCGCATCGATGATGGCGTTGGCGTCCATGCCGTGGTGGCGGTAGAGGTCGGCGATGGTGCCGGTCTGGCCGAACTGCTCGACGCCCAGCGCCTCCACCCGGTGGCCGCGCACGCTGCCGAGCCAGCCCAGTGCGGCCGGGTGGCCGTCGATCACGCTGACGATGCCGCAGTCGCGCGGCAGCGGCGCCAGCAATTGTTCGATATGGCTGAGATGCGCCACGCCGCGGCGGTCGCGGCGCAGTTTTCGCGCCGCGGTCCAGCCTGAATGCAGGCGGTCCGCCGAGGTCACCGCCAGCAATCCCACGTCCCGGTGGCTCTCCCCGATGAAGCCGACCGCCTCGATCGCCTCGGGCGCGACCGCGCCGGTATAGGCGATCACGACGTCGCAGTTCGCACCCGGCTTGCGCAGCCAATAGGCGCCGTCGGTGATCTCGCGCTGCAGGTCCGGCGTCATGATCCGCTGCGGCTGGTCGATCGTCCGCGTCGACAACCGCAGATACACCGACCCGCCCTCACCGGCTTCGCGCTGCATGTGCGCAAAACCCCAACCCATGATCACGGAGAGTTCATCGACAAAGGCCGGCTCGAATGAGGCCAGGCCGTCCTGTGCGATGCCGATCAGGGGCGTGGCAATCGACTGGTGCGCGCCGCCTTCCGGTGCCAGCGTAATGCCCGACGGGGTCGCCGCCACCATGAAGCGCGCGTCCTGGTAGCAGGCGTAATTCATCGCATCGAGGCCGCGCTGGATGAAGGGATCGTACAGCGTGCCGATCGGCAGCAGCCGCTCGCCGTTGATCTGGTGCGACAGACCCAGCGCCGAAAGCATGATGAACAGGTTCATCTCGGCGATGCCGAGCTCGAGGTGCTGGCCCTTGGGCGAAAAATCCCAGTTGAAGGTCGAGGGGATTTTCTCCTGGCGGAACAGATCGTGATTTTCCGCCTTCGCAAACAGCCCGCGCCGGTTGACCCAGGCGCCGAGATTGGTCGACACCGTCACGTCAGGCGACGTGGTGACGATGCGCGAGGCCAGTTCGGTATCGCCGCGCGCGAGTTCGTTGAGCACGAGGCCAAAGCCCTGCTGGGTCGACATCTGCGCCGCCGGCTTGAAGGCGAGCCGCTCGGGCACCTCGATTACGGGCGCGGTGAGGCGCCGGCGTCCCTCGGCGTTGAACGGCGCTTCGGTGAGGAACGCTTCGAGATCAGCCGGGTCCTGCGACAACCCTTCGAACTTCTCCCATTCATGACCGGGGCGGATGTTCTGCGCCGCACGCCATTTTTCCATCTGCGCGACCGTCATCAGACCCGCATGGTTGTCCTTGTGACCCTGCATCGGCAGGCCGACGCCCTTGATGGTGTAGGCGATGAAGCAGACCGGGCGATCATGATCGATCGACTCGAAGGCATCGATCATGCTGGTCATGTCGTGGCCGCCGAGATTGGACATCAGCGCCAGCAGTTCCTCGTCACTGCGGCGATCGATCAGTTGGGTGACCTGCCCCTGATCGCCGATGTCGTCCTGCAGATGCTTGCGGAACGCGGCACCGCCCTGGAAGCACAGCGCGGCATACATCTGGTTCGGGCAATTATCGATCCAGCGCCGCAGCGCCTCGCCACCGGGCTCGGCAAACGCCGCCTGCATCAGCGTGCCGTATTTCACGATTCTGACGTCCCAGCCGAAATTGCGGAACATGGATTCGAACTTTTCCCAGAGCCCTTCGCGCACCACGGCGTCCAGGCTCTGGCGGTTATAGTCGACCACCCACCAGGTGTTGCGCAGCCCGTGCTTCCAGCCCTCGAGCAACGCCTCAAAGATATTGCCCTCATCCATTTCGGCGTCGCCGACCAGCGCGATCATTCGCCCCTCGGGACGATCTTTCATCCAGCCATGCGACTTGACGTAATCCTGCACCAGCGAGGAGAACAGGGTTTGCGCCACGCCGAGGCCGACCGAGCCAGTGGAGAAATCGACGTCGTCGGCATCCTTGGTGCGCGACGGGTAGGATTGCGCGCCCTTGAAGCCGCGGAAATTCTCCAGCTTCTCGCGGGTCTGATGCCCGAACAGATACTGGATGGCGTGGAACACCGGGCTCGCATGCGGCTTCACCGCGACGCGGTCCTGCGGCCGCAGCACCGAGAAATACAGCGCCGACATGATGTTGGCGAGCGAGGCCGAAGAGGCCTGATGGCCGCCGACCTTCAGGCCGTCGGCGTTGGCGCGGATGTGATTGGCGTGGTGGATGGTCCACGACGACAGCCACAGTACCTTGCGTGCCAGCGCGGACAATAATTCCAGGCGTGCGGGCTCGATGGGCATGGCGTTGCTCCGGACTCGGGGTCAGGGTCAAATTTTACCGGGCATCAGGCCCCCAGAAATCTCAAATTTACGCGACATACCGGCCATAATTGGGATAAAATCCCAATCCGAACCCCATTATCCAGAGTTCATTCCAATGCACGCCCTCGACGCCATCGACCGCAAGATCCTCAGCCTGCTGCAATCCGACAGCCGCATGACCATGCAGGAGCTCTCCGAGAAGGTCGGGCTCTCGGTGTCGCCCTGCCACCGCCGGGTGAAATTGCTCGAAGAGCGCGGCGTCATCACGCGCTATATCGCCACCGTCGACCAGAAATCGCTGGGCCTGCATGTCAGCGTCTTCATCTCGATCAAGCTGGCGCGGCAGAAGGAAGAAGACCTCAACCGGTTTGCCAAGGCGATCTCGAAATGGGACGAGGTGCTGGAATGCTATCTGATGACGGGCAATCGCGATTACCTGCTGCGTGTCGTCGCGGCCGACCTGTCGTCTTATGAAGCGTTCTTGAAGAACAAGCTGACGCGGCTGGATGGGATTGCATCGATCGAGTCGAGCTTCGCGCTGAGCCAGGTGAAGTATTCGATCGCGCTGCCGGTGTGAGGAAGCACTCATCTCTCGTCGTCCCATCTTTCGTCGTCCCGGCGAACGCCGGGACCCATACTCCGCGGCGGTTATTTTGCGAAAGGTATCTAACGTCAGCGCTCTCACCGATGGGCCGCGGCGTATGGGTCCCGGCTCAAGGCCGGGACGACAGGGGTGTATGTTGTTGCACCATCATCCAAAACGCAGTTTCGCATTCTCGCGACGCATTGCGCCCGAGGTTTGCTGGAAACCTCCCGCCCTCTCATCAAGAGGGCGCAGGGAAGACCGGGTGCGCGCTGCACCCGCGGTCCCGTGTGCGGTTTGCACAAAACAAAGTGCACACGAGCATACAGGGCAGCGGAGAACACCCGGCCTTCCCTGCGCAATGGCTTTACGGCTTATGCCGTGCTCTCCCCGGAGACGAGTTCTGGGTTGACTCCGTCGCTGCCATTTCCGCTTGCGCTTCTCCGACAGCTTGACGCCTGCAACGGGCGCCAGGACCACACGGTTTTGCCGTACGCTAGGTCCACGCCATCGTCAGACGTAGACCAGCGTCCACCGCAACCCGCCCAACGTCCGTGACGACGGCCGACGCCCTCTGAGTGGGACGGGATGGCGAGAATAAGCCGGTGATTTGGGTCGAAGGAAAGAAAAATATTTTTGATTTACAGAAATTTTGCACTTGACACGATTTCTGTAAGTCAGAAGTGATTTGCCCGTCGGGCTAGATGTTGTGGTCCGTAGCCCGGATGGGCAACGCGATATCCGGGTCTTGTGTCGCACTGCCCCGCCGCTCCGCCGTTTCCAGTCCTGCGTCATCATGAAGCTGCCGTAGCCGCAGACTGCGAGCACCCGCCGGTTCGGATGAATCAATCCCGCCATGATCGCCGAAGGCAGCCCGGCAAATCCAGCAGCGCCGAGCGTTGCGGAGTTTGCCCAACGTCGGCTTCGCGCCAAATCCGGCATTCCCGAAAAGCCGGCTTTCACCCAACGGACATTCGAGGTTGAAAATGCTTGTGCTCAGGCGAGCACAATGCTAACTAGAGTCACACTCTAG
Organism: Bradyrhizobium sp. AUGA SZCCT0177; assembly: GCF_018130125.1. Lineage (NCBI taxonomy): Bacteria > Pseudomonadati > Pseudomonadota > Alphaproteobacteria > Hyphomicrobiales > Nitrobacteraceae > Bradyrhizobium > Bradyrhizobium sp. AUGA SZCCT0177. Next base: position 55,365 of record NZ_JAFCMA010000011.1, read on the forward strand.
AATGTAAATCTAATGGTTATGAACCCATACGGCGCTGCGAAAGACGCGATTTTGGCGGCAGGCCTGCGAACCTTTGACAAAGTCGGGTTCGACCAGGCCACTGTGATGTCGGTCTGTGAATTGGCCGGCGCCTCAAACGGCAGCTTCTTCCATTTCTTCGGATCGAAGCGTGGTCTCGCAGCGGAACTGTTCCTGCGGGCGCTTCGCTCCTACCACGCAGCAATGCTCGCGCCTTTGAGCCAGGATCCGGACGCCGCCACCGGGGTTGCTGAACTGGTCGCAGCCCATCTTCGATGGGTCGTGGAAAGTCGCCGCGAAGCCAATTTCCTGTTCGAGCAATCGCGAGCAGAATGGCTGACCGAAATTCGGAAGGATCAGCAGGAAGTCAATTCTGCTTTCCGGGCCGGCATGGCGCGCTGGTTCGATCCGCATGTCGCATCCGGCGCGATACGCGGTATGCCGATCTCGATTTTCACCAGCCAGATCATCGGCCCCGCCCAGATACATTGTCGCGCCTGGTTATCCGGACGCGAGCGCAGCGATCCGCGCGAGCACACAGCTTTTCTTGCGGAATGCGCGATCCGATCCGTCGTAAACCTGGAGAGTTAGTATGATTGTCGATGCGTGGATGCAGCATCCAACCGAACGCCATTCCGCCAACGAAATGTTCGCCTCGCTTCGCCGCTGGACACGCGCGACACCCCGGCCTGCGGTGATCACGCCGGAAATGACTATCTCGGCCATGGACGAAGGCCATGTTACCGCGGGGCTCGCTGCAGCATGGTGTGCCCCCGACGGATGGATGATTTCCAACGACGAGGTTGCCGCCGTTGCAGCCGCGTATCCCGACCGCATCATCGGCGTTGCAAGCGCATCCCTGCACAAACCGATGGACGCGGTCCGGGAACTGCGCAGGGCCGTGAAGCAGCTTGGCTTTCGGGCTTTGCGGGTCGTGCCGTGGCTTTGGAATCTTTCTCCGACCGACCGGCGCTACTATCCGCTCTACGCCGAATGCATCGAACTCGATATTCCGTTTTGCACGCAGGTCGGCCATACCGGCCCGCTGCGGCCGTCGGAAACGGGGCGCCCGATTCCCTACATCGACGAGGTCGCGCTCGAATTTCCGGAGCTTCGGATCGTCGCCGGTCACATCGGCTATCCCTGGACTCAGGAGATGATCGCGGTCGCGACCAAGCACGAAAACGTCTTCATCGACACATCGGCCTATACCACGAAGCGATATCCGGCGGAGCTGGTGCAGTACATGCGTGGCCACGGCCGGGAGAAGGTCCTGTTCGGCACCAACTATCCGATGATCAGGGCCGCCAAGGCGCTGGAGGGACTGGGCGAACTCGCACTTGACGACGAAGCAAAAGCTCTCTTCCTCGGCGGCAATGCCGTGCGGGTGTTCAAGCTGGAACAATTCATTGCCCAACGGAGGGCCGCGTGAGCGACTGGGAACCGTTCGTCAAACCCAGTCCATTTCTCGACAGCATTGGCCCATTTTGGCAACGCGAACGCGACGGGGTGATTGAGATCGGGCTTGCCATCGAGGAACGACATTGCAATGCGCGCGGCCGCGCCCATGGCGGCCTGATCGCAACGCTTTGTGACATGGCGCTTGGCCACAATGTGGCTAGCCGCCCTGAGGCGACCTCGCGCTACCTGACCACGTCGCTCAACATCGATTACCTGGCCGCGGCAGTCGCCGGTCAACACGTCACGGTCGTCGTGGATCGCGTACGGGCCGGCAATACGCTCGGCTTCGCACAGGCGGCGGTGATGGCCGACGACCGGTGGATCGCACGCGCCAGCGGAATCTTCACGGCTCAAAACAAAGCGCCAAAAGGCTGATGCGGGGGGCGGCGGCGCAGGTTGCGTCGACCATGTCGTGAATCAACCGGGAAACTCAAAATGCAGCATGGCCTGACGACGTTGCTGTCCACACTCCGTCGCGAGAATCGCCAGCAAAGCGGGCTTGATCCCTCCCTCGTCCCTCCGGATGTGGGCACGGCCTACACGATCGCGGCAGACATCGGCCGGGAACTCGGTTGGAGCGTCGGCGGCTGGAAAATCGCCGCGATGAAAGCGGAGATGCAACGGGCGCTGCGCACCGACCGCCCCATCTACGGTCGCGTCTTCAAACAGTTCATTCTCGCCAGTCCGACGAATTTTGCAGGGCGCAGGCTGCTGCATCCGCTTTCGGAGATCGAATACGCAGCTTTGCTGGGAAAGGATATGCCGCCGCGCGAGCAGCCCTATTCTGAAAGCGAAGTTGCCGACGCGATTTTGTCGCTTCACCCCGGGCTCGAGCTTGCCGAATGCCGTTTCGTGCACGACGCGTCGTTCCCGCCCCTGACGGCCATTCTGGCCGATGGCAGCGGATCAGGCTTCATCATCTACGGGGAGCCAATCGCAGATTGGCGCAGCAAGGACATCGCCGGGCAGGAAGCCGTGCTGTGGGTGAACGGCGTCGTGAAACGCCGTGGGCGCGCGGCGGACGCCATCGACCATCCGCTGGTGCCACTCACATGGCTCGCCAACGAACTCTCGCGTACCGGTATCGGCCTCAAAGCCGGAGCGATGGTCAGCACCGGCACGTTGACCGGCATGGCACTGGCGCGGCCAGGCGATGAGCATGTGGCCGATTATGGTCCTCTCGGCGAGGTTCGCATTAAATTTTCCGCCTAGGGCAGTTTGAGATGCACCGGGCGAACCAGGGCAGGAATGCTTTGCGCGGAGACGATCTGCGTCGCCATTTTGGTGAGTGGTCACAAGCCCGGCGCTGAAATTTTCAACCACCCGGGACGCCGGCGTGCAGCTCCTCGACCAGCACGCGCATGTTCTCGCTGTAGTCGACGGGCACCACGACGAGATGCACGCCGCCTGCACTGAAAGCGGCCTCCAGCATCGTCGAGAGTTCCGAGACCTTGCCGACGCGCGCGCCCTTGGCGCCATATGATTTGGCATAAGCGACGAAATCAGGGTTGCCGAACTCCAGGCCGAAGTCGGGAAACTCGTCGACTTCCTGTTTCCAGCGGATCATGCCGTAGGCGCGATCCTCCAGTATCAGCACGACGAGATTCAGCTTGAGCCGCACCGCCGTTTCCAGCTCCTGCGAATTCATCATGAAGCCGCCGTCGCCGCAGACCGCGAGCACGCGCCGCTTGGGATGGAGCAGCGCCGCTGCGATCGCCGAAGGCAGCCCCGCCCCCATGGTCGCCAGCGCGTTGTCGAGCAGCAGCGTGTTGGCGACGCTGGTGCGATAGTTGCGGGCGAACCAGATCTTGTACATGCCGTTGTCGAGGGCCACGATGCCGTCAGGCGGGATGACGGCGCGGACGTCGTGCACGATGCGCTGCGGCGTCAGCGGAAACCGGTCCTCGGTCGAGCGCTCGGCGAGATGGGCGAGAATGCCTTCGCGCAGGCCCAGCAATGCCTGACCGTTGGGGAGCTTGCCTTCGAGGCGATCGGCGAGCGCGGCAAGGCCCGCGCCGACGTCGCCGACGATCTCGGCCTGCGGGAAGTAGACCTGCTCCACCGTCGCCGGCGTGACGCCGACATGGATCACCTGCGGGCCGTCATGGCCCATCAGGAACGGCGGCTTCTCGACGGTGTCATGGCCGATCGAAATGATCAGGTCGGCCTGGTCGATGGCCTCGTGCACCCAATCCCGTTCCGACAACGCGGCGGTGCCCATATAGAGATTGGAGCCGGCATTGACGGCGCCCTTGCCCATCTGGGTGTTGAAGAACGGAATCTTGCATCGCCGCACGAATGCCGACAGCGGCTCGGCGAGTTGCGGGCGGCTCGCCGCGGCGCCCAGCATCACGAGTGGCTTTTTGGCGGCCATGATCATGGCAGCGGCGCGATCGATCGCCGCCGATGGCGCCACCGGCAGCTCGACGGTGTGCGGCGGAATCATATCGGCGGTGGCTTCATCGGCCGCGATGTCCTCGGGAAGTTCGAGATGCACCGGACCCGGCCGCTCCTGCTGCGCCACGCGGAAGGCGTCGCGAACCAGGGTCGGAATACTCTGCGCCGACACGATCTGCGTCGCCATCTTGGTCAGCGGCCGCATGGTCGCGACGATGTCGACGATCTGGAAGCGCGCCTGACGGCTGCTCCGGATCGCCTTCTGTCCTGTGATCATCACCATCGGCATCGCGCCGAGATGCGCGTAGGCCGCTGATGTCGTCAGGTTGAGCGCGCCGGGACCGAGCGTCGTCAGACAGACGCCCGCCCGTCCGGTGAGCCGGCCATAGGTGGCCGCCATGAAACCGGCAGCCTGCTCGTGCCGCGTCAGCACCAGCTTGATCTTCGAGCGCCGCAGCGAGTCCAGCACGTCGAGATTCTCCTCGCCGGGAATGGCGAAGATGTATTCGACGCCCTCGTTTTCGAGGGCGGCCACCAGCAGATCGGAGGCCTTGGTCACGCGGCTCCCCTCACCCCCGGCTCCGCTTTCTCCGCCCGGTGCGGCAGCGTCCAGTCCGGCCGGATGAAGTGGCAGGTGTACCCATCAGGATATTTCTCCAGATAATCCTGATGCTCGGGCTCCGCCTCCCAGAACGGCCCGACGGGCGCCACCTCGGTAACGACCTTGCCGGGCCACAATCCGGATGCATCGACATCGGCGATGGTGTCTTCCGCGACCCGCTTCTGCTCGTCATTGGTATAGAAGATGGCCGACCGGTAGCTCGGGCCCAGATCGTTGCCCTGGCGATTCATGGTCGAGGGATCGTGGATCTGGAAAAAGAACTCCAGCAGCTTGCGATAGCTGATCACTTTCGGATCGAAGATGATCTCGATGCCTTCCGCGTGATTGCCGTGGTTGCGGTAGGTCGCATTCGGCACCTCGCCGCCGGTATAGCCCACCCGCGTTGAAATCACCCCGGGATAGCGGCGCAGCAAATCCTGCACACCCCAGAAGCAGCCACCGGCAAGGACTGCGCGTTCCGTCGAAACCGTCATGTCGGTCCTCCCTTCGCTTCGCTGCGGGCGTCATTCCCCGCAAGCCATCAAGCGCGCATAATGCGGCCGAACGATGCCAAATTGCAAACAGCAACAAGCAGCTGCCTTGCGCCGGAAACGGCCGTTCGCTCGAGTTGCATTAGCGATCCGGCAGCCCACGCTCGGCTGACGAAGCAGCAGCGGGCACGCCTATTGCCCACGACCCTGCTGGCTCCGTCATGTCGGCGGCAGCGCAGATCCCAGAATTTGGCATTCAAGCCTCGCCGATCTCACGGCCCGAATCGATCCCTACTCCGTAGTAATCAGCACGGCCCGCCGATCTGAATTTCAGAGTAAGCTCGCCTGCCCGCTGGAAGGCCTTTGCCGTATCACTCGCCGTGAGCGCCACGGTAGTGGTTATGTCTGAAAGGCTTCCACCCGCCGCGGCTGCAAGCACCGCTGAAATCATCGTGGGTTCATCCGGCGCTTCCGCTATGATTAGCCAATCGTAGGGTCCCAAAGTCAGATACCAACTGATCAGTCGAGCACCGGCGGCGGCGAACAACTCCGCGACCGCCTCGGAACGGTCCTCCGGCTTCGCCGTCATCCCCTTGATGGCCGCTGCGGTGTAACGACCTTGAGAAATGTAAATCGTCATGCTGGCCTCCTCTGCATTCGCTAGTGGTCCATTCTCCGAAGTAACGTCGTGTCGCGGTAATGTTCGCATTAGCATTGCAATCGAATGTCCGAAATGGGGGGTGGGCTCAATTGGTCAGCGCAACACTCTAATCTTTTAGCAAAGATGGAGTGTGGACATGAAGCAGCGACGTCGCATTTACTACTCGGCGGCCCAGCGATCCGAGATCTGGGATCGCTGGCAGGCCGGCGGCATTCGTCCTCCGGATCGGCACCGTGCCAAACAGGCGCTCAGCCTTTCTGAACGAGAGGAGATCTCTCGATGGCTCAGCATGCGCTGCTCGTTGCGGTCGCTTGCGCGTCAAAAAACCGGACGTTCCCTGAAAATCAGGTATCGGACCCAATCCCGATGCCTGGCCGCATTCTGACCCCGATTGGCTGATTCCCCCTCGCCTCTTCGCCGCAAAGTGCTAGAATTTAGATATGTCCTGAATGACCGAATGACACTGCGCGAGCTCATCGCTTTCGTCGGCGCCTCGGCTTCAGTTCGCCGGAACGAGAAAAGAGCGCAGCTCTGCCATCGGCACAAGGGAGGACATCATGCTCGACAAGGCCCCGGACGGTAAAATGTCTGATCTGCTCAACGCGCTCGACAAAGCGCTGTCCGCTGGCGAGGTGGAACGCGCCGTCGATCTCTTTCAGGCTGACTGCTACTGGCGCGACCTCGTTACCTTCACCTGGAACATCAAGACAATGGAGGGCAAGGAACAGGTTCACGACATGCTCAAGGCGCGGCTCGCCGATACGAAGCCGTCGAACTGGAAAATTGCGGACGGAGAGGACGCTTCCGAAACAGACGGAATAATAGAGAGCTGGATACAATTCGAAACGGAGGTCGCGCGTGGCTTTGGCCACATCCGCCTGAAAGACGGCCGGATCTGGACGTTGCTGACGACCATGAGCGAACTCAAGGGACACGAAGAGGCCGTGGGCTTCGACCGTCCGATGGGGGCAAAACACGGCGCCGAACGCAATCGAAAAACGTGGAAGGAAGAACGCGAGGCGGAAGCGGCCGAACTCGGCTACACGCGCCAACCCTATTGTGTCATTGTTGGTGGCGGTCAGGGCGGCATCGCACTCGGAGCCCGGCTGCGCCAGCTCAATGTGCCGACAATCATCATCGAAAAGAACGAACGCCCCGGCGACAGCTGGCGCAAACGCTACAAGTCACTCTGCCTGCATGATCCTGTTTGGTATGATCATCTGCCCTATCTGCCGTTTCCCCGGAACTGGCCGGTCTTCTCACCGAAGGACAAGATCGGGGACTGGCTCGAAATGTATACAAAGGTGATGGAGCTCAATTACTGGGGCTCAACCGAATGCAAGAAGGCATCCTACGACGAGAAGAGCCGCGAGTGGACCGTCATCGTGCAGCGCGACGGCAAGGAAATCGTCCTCAAGCCAAAACAGCTCGTACTAGCGACGGGAATGTCAGCCAAGCCCAACACGCCGAAATTCGAAGGCATGGAGATTTTCAAGGGCGATCACCACCATTCGTCGCAGCATCCGGGGCCGGACAAATACAAGAACAAGAAAGCCGTGGTGATCGGCTCGAACAATTCCGCCCACGATATTTGTGCCGCGCTTTGGGAAGCCGGAGCGGACGTTACCATGATTCAGCGCTCGACGACCCACGTTGTGAAGTCGGACTCGCTGATGGAGCTCGGATTGGCCTCGCTTTACTCCGAACAGGCGGTCCAGTCTGGAATGACAACGGCCAAGGCCGACCTGATCTTTGCGTCACTGCCTTACAAGATTCTGCACGAGTTCCAGATCCCGGTTTATAACGCGATCAGGGAACGCGATGCCGATTACTACAAACGCCTCGAGAAGGCAGGCTTCCTGCTCGATTATGGTGACGACGATTCCGGTTTGTTCATGAAATACCTGCGGCGTGGATCCGGATACTACATCGACGTCGGCGCTTCGGAATTGGTAGCCAATGGCAGCATCAAGCTGAAGAGCGGCGTCGATGTCAAAAAGCTCACGGAACATTTCGTCATCTTGACCGACGGGACCGAGCTGCCGGCTGATCTCGTCGTTTACGCCACCGGCTACGGTTCGATGAACGGCTTCGCCGCGGACCTGATCTCCAGGGAAGTTGCCGACAAGGTCGGTAAGGTCTGGGGACTGGGCTCGAATACGACCAAAGACCCCGGCCCATGGGAAGGCGAACAGCGAAATATGTGGAAGCCGACGCAGCAGGAGGGGCTTTGGTTCCATGGCGGTAACCTGCACCAGTCACGTCACTACTCCCAGTTTCTGTCCCTCCAGTTGAAGGCACGAATGGAAGGCATTCCAACATCGGTTTACGGCCTCCAGAAGGCCCACCATCTGAGCTGATTGCCTGTTCGATTGGGCCGGCCCGGCTGGTCTGCTGATGTCCGACCAGCATAGGAGCATTCTCTCCATCATGCGGCCATTCTTTGAACAAGACTGAACGCAGTGTCGACGGCTGGTCGACCCGACGAATAGTCGACCTCAACCTTGGGATGACGTTGGACGGAAAAGGGAAGCGCCAATGAACTCCACACCCACTTCGAAGGCAAATGCCTCCCCCGATGCCCCGGTCCCGCGCACCGATGAACGACTCGCGCACGCCTACGGACAGATCACACGCGCGAGTGAAGAGCTTGCGCGCGTGAGTGAACAGGTTGCAAAAATGGAGCACGATGCCGAGCGCCCACCTTCGGCCGGACCTCCTTCGGCCGGACCTCGCCCGCAATCACCGCCTGGAAAGCCGGCGCGCCGGGCGCTCGTCGGCCTGGTGCTGGCGGCGTGCATCGTTGTCGCTGCCCTGGTTTTGCAGTCCTCCTATGGAGCCGGGGCCAAGCTGGTTGTCGCCCGTTGGGCCCCCCAGCTGGTTTCAACATTGCCGTCGGAAAATCCGCCGGTACCCGCCCTGCAGGCGCCATCTACCGTTCAAGTGGCCGCGGCGGAGCCAACACCACCGCAAGCATCGCCCTTGCCTCAGACCGCACCGCAAGACGCCGCGCCGACAACCACTGCAGCGCTTCCTGATCACACAGAGTTGCTGCAAACGATGGCGCGCGATCTGGCGTCTCTCGAGCGAAACATCGAACAGCTCAAGGCGAACCAGCAACAAATAGTCCGCGACAGTTCGAAGGCCATTGAGGAGCTCAAGGCGAACCAGGAAGAGATGAAACGCGTACTGGCGAGAGTTTCCGAGCAGAACCCGCCCAAGACGTCACCGCCTCCGGCGCAGCCGACTCCGACCTTGCGCAAACCCGAGCGCACGCTTCCGTCGCCGCACGTAAGGGCGCGGCCTCGAATCCAAAGAGAGTGGATCTATGACGAGGACTGGTAACCTTCGATGCAACGTCCATCAAAGTCTTGTGCTGAAACAGCGCTTTGATCCGATACAGCGCGCTATGCGTCGCGCGATGTCGTCGTCGTTTGTAGCCACCGATCGATTCGCGTTTGATGTAAGGCACTGACATCCGCATTTGGCCGAATGACCGCTTCGCGCCAGAAGCGGCCGTTTGCGCCCGATGGTCCGTTGCACTTTGCTATCAGGCTACCAACTCCATTTCGCGCGACAAACATTCGTGCCGAGCCGCCAAAGTTCCACTGATCGTTCATTTTGCATGCTCTTGTGATCTCGTTCACACGAGCGTCTTCAGGGCTCTGCTAATCGTTCCAAGCCACTAGCCGCTGGATGCCGGACCTGCTGCATTTGGGGATCTTTATGGACGACGCGTTTTATAAAGACCGAGCCCGGCATATCAGGCAACTTGCCAACGAAGCCGACCCCTTCATCAAGAAACGACTGTTGCGTCTTGCGAGTAACTACGACGCCATGACGACGCCCTTCGCGAGGGGGCCTGCTCCGTCCAACGTGACCGAAGGCCCCGAAGATAACCTAGCAGAAACCGGAAGAGGTCACGAGGAGTGAAGTCCACCACCTCATAGTGCTTCAATCCCTTTCCGCCCCTTACAGCACCAGATCCCGGATCAGACAGTCGCGCCTGATGCTCATTGGAGCCAATCGGCAATATTTGAAGTACGCCATCGCGCGATTTCGTCAAATCTTGAGAGAGGCGTTTCAAACCCTGCGCATCGATGCATCGGCATGCACAACATTGGTCCTGTTCATTCGCAATCAGTCACGAGCTCAAATGCATTTGTTTGCGCATTAACGTCTCCTTTGCGGCCAGTAGCGGCCGTTCGAAAGAGGGCGGCGGCTATTTCCGGTAAGTAACGGTGAGTTGCCCGCCATGGCCGCACGCGCTCGAACAAGACGACAGAATGCACATGGGCATGGACGAGCCTTTCATCTTCGCCTTGCGCAATCGCGCGAGCGGCCTCATTCTCGTCGCAGGCTATGCTGGCCATACCCGGGGGGCGATCCACGCCGTGACGACAATATGCGCCGCGCCGCCTCCCCCTACGCGCTTTGGATGGAGTACGAGATGTTTCGGCGTTGCCTTTTCCTCACCCTTTTCCTTGCTCCGGCGCTCCTGCCCCTGCTCGCGTCGCCGGCCCGCGCGGCGGACAAAGCGTGGGAGGATTGCGGTCAAATCGCCGATCAGGAACGCAAGATCGCCGGATGCACGGAGGTGTTGGGACGCGGCGCGGCCGAGAGCGAGACAAGCCGCGCCAACGCCTACGTCAATCGCGGCTATGCCTACGGCACCGTCGATAACGACCGCGCCATCAAGGACTACGACGAGGCGATCCGCCTCGATCCGAAAGTTGAACGTGCCTATAACGCCCGCGGTCGAGCCTACTTCTTGAAAGGCGATTACGACCGCGCCATCAAGGATTACGACGAGGCGATCCGCCTCAATCCGAAATATGCGCTTGCTTATACCGGTCGCGGCAAGGCCTACCACAGCAAGGGCGATAACGACCGTGCCATCAGGGATCACGACGAGGCGATCCGCCTGGATCCGAAATTGGCGGATGCCTATAGCAATCGCGGCAATGCCTACTCCGGCAAGGGCGACAACGACCGCGCCATCAGGGATCACGACGAGGCGATCCGCCTAGATCCGAATTTTGCGGAGGCCTATTTCAATCGCGGGCTTGCCTACACCAGCAAGCGCGATCACGACCGCGCCATCAAGGATTACAGCGAGGCGATCCGCCTCAATCCGAAAGATGCGAGCGCCTATTTGCATCGTGGCGGCGCCTACTTCTTCAAAGGCGATTATATCAGCGCCATCAAGGAGTACGACGAGGCGATCCGCCTCGATCCGAAATATGCGCTTGCCTATGAGATCCGCGGGCGGGCCCATGAAAACAAGGGAGACGCCGCCCGGGCCAGGAAGGATTTCGACGAGGCGGCGCGGCTGCGGCCGAGAGCGGGACAAACGGCGTTGGTCCCAAAGAATGCCGACGACTATAATGATCGCGGACACGCCTACTCCGAAAAGGGCGATCACGACCGCGCCATCAAGGATTTCGCCGAGGCGATCCGCCTCGATCCGAAAAATGCGACGTCCTACAGCAATCGGGGCGGCGCCTACTCCAACAAGGGCGACAACGAACGTGCCATCAAGGATCTCAACGAGGCGATCCGCCTCGATCCGAAATTTGTGGTTGCCTATTTCAATCGCGGCAGCGCCTACAGGGACAAGGGCGATCACGACCTCGCCATCAAGGACTACAACGAGGCGATCCGCCTCGACCCGAAATATGCGGCGGCCTATTTCAATCGCGGGGTGGTTTACGTCACCAAGGGCGATTACGACAGCGCCATCAAGGAATATGACGAGGCGATCAGTCTCGATCCGAAAGATGCGAAGGCCTATTACAATCGCGGCGTCGTCTACACCAACAAGCGCGATAACGATCGCGCCATCAAGGATTTCGACGAGGCCATCCGCCTCGATCCGAAATATGTGATTGCCTATTACAATCGCGGCAATCTCCACAGGGAGAAAGGCGATAACGACCGCGCCATCGCTGACTACAGCGAGGCGATCCGCCTCGACCCGACATATGTGTCCGCCTATTTCAATCGCGCGGCTGTTTTCGTCGCCAAGGGCGATTCTGACCGCGCCATCAAGGAGTACGACGAGGCGATCCGCCTCAGGCCGAAAGATACGGCGGCCTATGCCAATCGCGGCAGCGTCTACGCCAGCAAGAGCGACAACGACCGCGCCATCAAGGATTTCAGCGAGGCGATCCGCCTCGATCCGAAAAATCTGCGGGCATATAGCGGTCGCGGCGATGCCTGGCGCGGCAAGAGCGATTTCGATCGCGCCGCCAGGGATTACGGCAAGGTGATCGAACTGGCCGGCAAGCCGGAGAAGGCGCACTGGACCTACTGGCTTTACCGCGGCGTGAGCTTTGAGCGGCTCGGCAAATGGCCGCAGGCCGAAGCGGATTTTCTCAAGGCGATGGAGCTCGACCCCGATCAACCCGACGTGCTCAATCAACTCGGCTATAACTGGGTCGAGCGGAAGCTCAAGCTCAGGGAAGGCCTGGCGCTGCTCGAGAAGGCCGTCAAGCTCAGGCCGGACGACGGCAATATGCTCGACAGCCTCGGCTGGGCGCACTACCGCCTCGGCGACTACCCGGAGGCGATCAAGGTCCTGGAGCGCGCGGCCGCTCTCGAACCAACGTATAGCGAAATAAGAGACCATCTCGGCGATGTGCACTGGCGGGCGGGACGCCAGGACGAGGCACGCAAATCCTGGGAACAGGCGTTGTCGCTCAAGCCCGATCCAGCCGAAGCGAAGAAGATCAAGGGCAAGATCGCCCGAGGGCTGGAAAAATGAGGCGCCCGGCGGCGCAAGCGGCGACACGACCGTCCGTGTCCGCGCCTGCACTGCTTTGAAGCAGTGCCTTCGGGAACCTAAAAAGAAAGATAAAACGGAGCGAAATCCAAAACGGTTCGCAACCTATTTAAATTGAGTGTTCCTCAACTTCGCGGGCTGATGCTGGGTGCAATCGATGGGGCGCATCAGGAGCCGATCATGCCGACCAAAGCTCGAGCAACCGCATCCGCCGGCCCCGCGCAAACGCGCGAAGATATCATCAGCGCGCAAGCCCTCAGTACTCTGAGCGCGGGTGCGGTAAGTGCGATGAGCGCCGTTGGGGCCGCAGTCCTCAAGAGGCATAAGCATGCGATGGCTAAAAAGCCGGAATGGTTTTGGCACATATTCGCGAAGTGCGAGGCGAAGGCCGCTCGCATCGCCGAGCAGGCCGCCCGCGCCCCTCAAGCGTGCGGCGATGCGGCATTCATTGAGTCCTATGCCAGGAGCCTGCCGAAGCTGATGGCTGCCGCGCTAAAAGCTCACGAGAAAGCTCTAAGAGACTGAGCCCGAGGGCATCAGAGACTGAGCCCGAGGCATCAGAGACTGAGCCCGAGGCATCAGAGACTGAGCCTGAGGGCATCGCTTGGAGCGGCCTACGCAGGCCGACCTCTCGTTGTGGGTTCGACCAGCACGCTGCGAAGTTCGTCGATCCGTTGCGCAAGATCTATCGCATTTGCCTTCAACACGTTCATCGCATGACCGCGGTGGCCTTCATCTTCCAATTCTGCGATCCGGTCGTTGAAGGCATTCAGTTCTCCTTCCAATTTCTGAATTTCATGTTGGATCGGAAATTGCCGGGCAGGATATTTATCGACGGTCGCTCGCTTCGCTGGACCCGCACCCTGCAAGCCTCGCCGGCGCTGTGTTGACATGGCTCCTCCGAATCGCGAGCACGTGGCTGCTTCAATCTAGCGAGTTTTTTCGTCGGAAGCAGCACCATGTTGTTTGCTGCGGTGCATGGTTTGCTTGGGCATCATGGATTACCTCGCCCGGATGGCAGATCGTCTCAGGCAGGTTGTCATGCCTTGAACCGCTCGGACGGGACCCGCATACTCTATCCTGGGGTGCCGTTTTCCAGAGCACCCGCTCTTGGGAGGAATTGGGATGAAAGCATTCACTTTGGGTGCGGCGATCACGCTTGCGTTTTCCGCCGCCGCCTATGCGCAAGCGCCAAGCTGGACCGTTCCGGCGGAAAGCCAGCGCTGCCCCTCGAAATGGGGCGCCGCCGACGAGCGCGGTTCGGCCAATCACCAGAAACCAGCGGCCGTGATGAACGCCGCGAAGCTGATCAAGAGCGGCGAGGTCATCGAGCTCGCATACGTGCTCGGTCCCAGCATGCCGTTTTTCGGGACACGGCGCTTCGACGTACACACCAAGCGCACCTTCATGAACCAGTTCTCCAACATGCGCGGTTCGAACGAAGAGCTCGTCGTCACCGAACTCGGCCAGGTCGGCACGCAGTTCGACGGCTTTGCACACCAGACCCATCTCAACAGCTGGTACAATTGCCAGAAGGTCGACGAGAACGCCGAGCGCAACGGCTTCAAGAAGTTCGGCATCCACAATGTCGGCACGCTGTTCACGCGCGGCGTCCTGATCGACGTCGCGGGCTTCAAGGGCGTCGAGATGCTGGGCGACAATTACGAAATCACCGTGGAGGATCTCGAAGGCGCGCTGAAGAAGCAAAACCTGACGCTGCAGCCCGGCGACGCGGTGCTCATCCACACCGGCTGGGGCAAGATCTACGGCAAGGACAATCCGCGCTACGTGAAATCCTGCCCGGGCATCGGCGTGCCGGCCGCGCTCTGGCTCGCCACGAAAGACCCGATGCTGCTCGGCGCCGACAACTGGCCAGTCGAAGTCTCGCCCAACCCCGACAAGCAATTGTCGCTGCCGGTGCACCAGATCGCGCTGGTGGTGAACGGCATCCACCTGCTGGAGAACCTCAAGCTTGACGAACTCGCGCAAAAGGGCGTCGGAGAATTCGCCTTCGTGATGCAGCCGCTCAAGATTCAGGGCGGCTCCGGCTCGACCGTGTCACCGATCGCGGTGAGGTAGCGGCGGTTCTCGATATCCGAGAGCCTCGGTGCTTCGACGATCGTAAACCATGATCACGTCCAAGTGCCGTGCGATGTCTGCTCTGGAAGTGGAGCGGACGTCGCACGACCGGACCTCAAGGATTCCACCCGCCGCTGCCATACGGGCGGGTGATAAGTTCAAGCAGGTGGCCGTTCGGGTCCTGGAAATAGACACCGCGTCCGCCGTCGTGACGATTGATCTCCCCTGATTGGCTCCGCCCGGGATCGGCCCAGTAGGACAGCTTTCGATCCGTAATCCGGCCGAGAATCTCGTCGAATTCGGCTTCGCTAACCAGGAAGGCGTAGTGCTGCGGCGTGATTTCGCCGTCGGTGTCCATGTAATCGAGATTGGCTCCGTTTTCGGTGGCGACCATCTGAAATGGCCCCCACCGCGTCGGGGCCGGAAGATTCAGCATCTCGGCCAGGAAATTAGCCGAGGCCTTGCTGTCGCGGGTCGACAAGATCGTGTGGTTGAAATGGATGGCCATCTCGCTCCTCCTGAAAGCAGCCGGGGCTTTTTGCCGCTCCGTTGCAAGCATCGGGTGCCAATCGCCGACCGTGCTGCATCTCCAAGATGCTCGTGATCTCATAAACAGCTGATATGGCCGATCGTTCCCGCAACGCCGACCGCTATCCCAACTCAAAGGTCGTAACGCCGAATACCCGCTCCAGCCGCAACGGCGGAATTGCCAGCATCGCGGCGTCAGGACCACACGACTTCCCGGTCCGCTTCAGCCACGCTCGTCAGTCGCAACATCAGCGGCCACCGCATCCCACCGCACGTGCGATTGCCAAAGTATTGCCCGCGCTAGCCCGCATTTGCGTTGTTGGTCTGCACACGTCAGTTGCGGCCACCCGTAAACGGAACTGCTCAATCTGGAGCAATTCTAGTAACCACCCATCGCGCTGCGAAGGTGCCTGCGTTAGAGCGAGGCCTCAAAAAATCGTACCGGCCAAGCCGGCAGGCTTCAGGATACACGCAGCGTGAGACCAAAAGAGTTCCACTCGCCTTCCGCCACTCGACTTCAGCTGACACGGATGATCTGCCTCGGGGCAGTCAGCGGATTTGCCCTCGTCCTGCCGACGGGCGCCGCGCTGGCGCAGTCGTCACTCCCGCCAATCACAGTGGAATCGCCGCAGCAGCGGGCGCGCCCGGCCACGGCCCAACCATCCCGCCGCGCGGCAACCACGCGCGGCGCACGCGCCAATCGCACCGCCCGCGCGCCGCAAGCGGCGCCGGCTGCGATCCCATCGGGTCCCGGCGCCGGCGAGCGCGCCAATGGTCCGGTGCAGGGCTTCGTCGCGACCCGCTCCGGCACCGCGACCAAGACCGACACGGCGCTCATCGAAACGCCACAGTCGATTTCCGTCGTCACCACCGACCAGGTCAGAAACCAGGGTGCGGTGTCGATCGGTGAGGCGTTGCGCTACACCGCCGGCGTCAGCGGCGATGTCAACGGCGGTTCAGACACGCGCTTCGGTGGCCTGCAGATCCGCGGCTTCGACATGACCATGCCGGGACTCTACATCGACGGCCTGCGGGTGCCATCCAGCAACTACGTACATTTCAACGGTCTCGATCCATACGGTGCCGAGCGCCTGGAGGTCCTCAAGGGGCCGTCGTCGGCGATGTATGGCGGTAGCGGCACCGGCGGCATCCTCAATTACGTTACCAAGCTGCCGACCGCGCAACAGTTCGGTGAAGTCTCGATCTCGGGCGGCAGCTTCAACCGCTATCAGGGCCAGTTCGACATGGGCGGTCCGGCCAACAAGGAAGGCACCGTGCTGTGGCGGCTGACCGGCGTCGTTCGCGATGGCGAGACCCAGGTCGACTTCACCAAGGATAACCGCGTCTTCATCGCGCCGGCCGTCACCTTCAAGCCGAACGAGGATACGACCATCACCTTCCTGGCCAACTATCAGAGGGACAGGGCAGGATGGGGGCTGCAGTTCCTGCCGGCTTCGGGCACGGTGTGGCCCAATAACGGCCGCACCATCCCGGTCTCGTTTTTCGCGGGCGTGCCCAGTTTCGACGCTTTCAACACCGAGATCGCGACCGCCGGCTACCAGCTCTCGCACGACTTCAGCGACGCCGTCACCTTCCGGCAGAATCTGCGCTACGCCTACCAGCACAACGTAGAAAAAGTGTTCTATGGCGGCGGCTACACCAACGAGGCTGCGGGTCTGCTTGCGCGCTACGGCAGCACCAGCAACTCGTACATCAATTCCTTCGCGGTCGACAATCAGCTGCAGGGCAAGTTCACCACCGGCTTCCTCAGCCACACGACGCTGGTGGGCATAGACTACCGCAACACCTCATTCCGCGACACCGCGTATAGCGTGACGACCTCGGCCCCCGAGATCAACGTGTTCACCCCGGTCTACAGCTACGACTGGACCATTGGGGCCATGAGCGACAACACCGGCATCAAGCAATCGCAGGTCGGGCTCTACGCGCAGGACCAGATCAAGCTCGGCCGACTCTCGTTCCAGCTCGGCGGCCGCCAGGATTTCGTCACCACGAAGGTCGACAGCGGTCTCTTCAACACCTCGGCCACGACCGACGCCTCGGCGTTCACCGGCCGCGCAGCGGTCATGTACAATTTCGACAATGGAATCGCGCCATATTTCAGCTATTCCGAATCTTTCCTGCCGGTGCTGGCGACCAACGCGGCGGGCCAGTTGCTCAACCCGGAGACCGGCGTTCAGTATGAGGTAGGCGTCAAGTACCAGCCGGTCGGCCTGAACGCCCTGTTCACGTTCGCGGCGTTCGACCTGACGCGCTCCAACGTCGTTACATACCCGCCACCGCTCTATACCGCTGAACAGACCGGCCAGGTGAAGTCCCGCGGCATCGAGCTCGAAGGCACGGTGTCGCTGGCCGACGGCTGGAACCTGCGCGCGGCCTACGCCTATGTCGACGCCGTGATCACGCAGGACCCGGTAAATGTCGGCAAGGCGCCCCCCACGGTGCCGCTCAACCGCACCTCGCTGTGGAGCGACTACACGCTGCGGAGCGGGCCGCTTGCCGGGGTCCAGTTCGGCGGCGGCATCCGCTATGTCGGCGCGACCTGGGGCGATAACGAAAACACCTTCAAGGTCGAAGCGGCCACCGTGCTGGATGCGCTGCTCGCCTACAACAAGGACAATTGGCGCCTGTCGCTGAACGTCACCAATCTCGCCGACACGCGCTATGTCGCTGCCTGCTACAGCCTCTCGGGATGCTTCTACGCGGAGGGGCGCAAGGCGATCGGCAAGGTAACCTATCGATGGTGAGGCAACCCCAACAGAACGGGCGAACGCCATGAGATCGATCTTCGGGCGACTACATCGCTGGGCCGGCCTTCTCACGGCCGGCTTTCTGTTTTTTTCGGGCATTACCGGCGCGATCATCTCGTGGGATCACGAGATCGACGACGCGCTCAACAAGCAGCTGTTCGACGTGACCAGCAGCGGTCCGGCGATTCCCTCCATCGATCTCGTCAACCTGATCGAGCAGCGCGATCCCCGCGCGCGCGTCATCCACATGTTCATGACGCCGGAAAAGGACCACTCGCTGTGGTTCTTTGTGCTGCCGCGGATCGATCCCGCCACCGGCAAGCGATTCAGCCTCGATTACAACCAGATATTCCTCGATCCCAACACCGGCGCAGAGCTCGGCCGGCGCTACTGGGGCGCGGTGTGGCCGGTGACGCGCGAGAACTTCGTCTCGTTCCTCTACAAGCTGCACTACACCATGCACATTCCGGAGTTCTGGGGCAGTGACCGCTGGGGCATGCGCGTGCTCGGCGTCATTGCCATCATATGGACCATCGATTGCTTCGTCGGTTTCTATCTGACGCTGCCGTCGCGTCGCCGCGCCCGGGCGGGCCGCGCACCTGCCGTCGAGCGCGAGCTCGGCCGTGGCTTTTGGGTGCGCTGGGCGCCGGCCTGGAAGATCAAAACCTCGGGCAGCACCTACCGGATCAATTTCGACATCCACCGCGCCTTCAGCCTGTGGACCTGGGCGCTGCTGTTCGTGATCGCCTTCACGGCGTTCTCGCTCAATTTGTATTTCGAGGTGTTCTCGCCGTTGATGAAGACGGTGTCGGATTATACCCCGACGCCCTATGAGCAGCGTCCGTACCGGCATCTCGACGATCCGATCGAACCCAAGGTCAGCTTTGCCGACATCGCCGCACGTGCGGCGGCCGACGGCAAGAGCCGCGGCTGGACCACGCCGGTCGGCTCGATCAATTACGGTCCGGCGCACGGCGTGTATGCCGCGGGCTTCTTCCACCCCGGCGACGATCACGGCAGCGGCGGCGTCGGACCGGCGCAGCTTTACTACGACAGCGAGGACGGGCGTCCGATAGGCGCGCGGCTGCCGTGGGTCGGCACCGCCGCCGACATCTTCGTGCAGGCGCAGTTCCCCCTGCATTCCGGCCGTATCGTCGGGCTGCCCGGCCGCATCCTGATCTCGATCATGGGGCTGGTGGTTGCGGCGCTGTCGGTGACCGGCGTCGTGATCTGGTGGCGCAAGCGCCGTGCCCGGGTCCGGGTGCGCGAGACCGCGGCGACACGACCTGGCGGACAGCTCGCGCCCGCAGAATAGCGCCGCTACCCGAGCTCAAACGTCGTAACGCCGAACACCCGTTCCAGCCGCAACGGCGGGATCGTGCCGGTATACATCCGCGCCGTTTCGAACACCGGCGTGAGCCCCAGATCCTGCGCCAACGCGACGGCGTCGCGGTTGATGCCGGGAACGTCGAGGAATATCTCGCCGCCGCCCACGCTGGCCAGCAAAGCCGATAGAACGACCTCGGCCGTGGCGCGATCGTCGGCCACCAGCGGGCCGATCTTGTGGCCCTTCCGGCATGCGCGGATCACGCCCCATCCGGCAAGCGCGCCATCGCGCACGAGGGCGCGACCGCTATGCCCGGGCGCGTTGATCCAGGCGCGCAGGAACGCGGTGCGCGGCGCCGGAAACACGGTCGCGTCGTAGGCCGCCACGGCCGCCAATGGAAGTTCGGTCAGCGCGACGACGCCAGATGGCACGGCCGGGGCCGCGACGGTGCCGCCATAACGGATGTTGGCATAAGCCAGTTCGAATCCGGACCGCCGATAGTTTTGCTGCTGCGCGACCACGCCGTCGAGCCCGATCACGCGCGGGCCCGCATGCGCGATGGCCGCGTTCCATATCCCCAACCCGTAGCCGCGGCCGCGCAGATCCGCGCGCACGATATAGAAACCGAGGAAGGAAAAATGATCGCTGTAATTGACGCAGGAGACCGTCGCCGCCGGAGCGCCATCGAGCTCGCCGATGAAAAAGCCCTGGGGATCAACGGTTGCGAAACAGGCGGCGTCGGCGAAGCCCGGGTTCCAGCCTTCGGCCGCCGCCCAGTCGACGGCTATCGAGATGTCGTCCGGCCGCATCGGCCGGATGCGCAAATCATTCATGGCGGCGATCGCACAGTTGGAATTATCAACCGATATCACAAATTATCATGAGAAAACGCGATGTCCGCAATAACCGGCAGATGGTCTGAACAACTCCTCGCCTCGTGATCGGTCCACGCCTTCACAATCGTCCCGCTCGGGGTGGCGTAGACGCGGTCGAGGCGCAGGACGGGGAATCGCGACGGGAACGTCCGCAGGCGCGTTCGAACCGGACATCGCGCTGCCAGGGCCCGGCGCACGGACTTGAACCAGAACCAGTCGTTGAAGTCACCGAGGACGATGGTCCATGGCGCATTCACCAGCGCGGCGAGCGCCTGCGCCTGCGCGTAACGTTCGTGCATGCTCAGACCAAGATGGGTCGCCACCACATTCACCTCGCCGATCGGCGCGAGGATGCGCGCGGAAATCGCCCGGCGCGGTTCCCTCTCCTGATAGGAGACGTCGGTCACTGTGGGTTCGCAGGCGAAGGGCCATCGGCTCAGCAGGACCTGGCCATAGTGACCATCCTGCGTGACGATCGAGTGGGCTTCCACGCGGTGCTCGCCTACGGCGTCCGCCAGCCGTCCGAACACATCGTCGAGGCGTCCGCGCGAGTCGACTTCCTGCAGGGCCACGACGTCAGGCGACCATTTCTCAATGACCGAACAGACACCTTCAAGGTCGAAGTCGGGATTGAGATTGAACGTGCCGTGCACGTTCCATGTCATCACGCGCAGCGTACCCGTCACGTTCGCCGACCGCTCAGCCAGGTCACCAGGAACTGGACCGCGAGACAAACGGCGATCCACAGCACGATGGTCAGGCCGAGCGGCACGATGTTCGACCATGAGGCATTCCTGGCGAAGTCCGCGATCTGCGCGCCCAGCGCGGCCATCGTGATGATGCCCGGCGCCATTCCAAGCAGGGTTCCGATCAGAAAGTCGCTCAGTCGGAGCTGGCTCGCGCCAGCCAGAAGGTTGACCAGCGTAAAGGGAGCGATCGGGACCATCCGGATCATCGCCACCGCGACAACGCCGCGGCCGGTGATGCGGTTCTGAACGCGCAAGGCGCGGGCGCCGAGTACCGCCTGAAGGCGTTTGTGACCCATGAGACGGCCGATCATGAACAGCAGCAGCGAGCTCAAGAGGACCCCAACCGTGGCGCTCAGGGCGCCGATCCAGGGCCCCAGCGCCGCCGCCGTCGCGGCAATCAGGACGATCACCGGAAATACCACCAGCCCGCCCAGCACGAACAGCGCAACCGCATACAGCGGCGCGAATGCCGATTGCGCGTGCTGCGAAATCAGCGAGGCTACGTATCCGAGATCGGTGTAGTTGCTCAGCGGCGTATAGCGCCAGGCAAGGGCCAGTCCCGCCAGCGCGGCCGCGGTGCCGGCCGCCGCCATCACGGTACGCCCGTTCCACATCCGCCGCGCGGCGCGCTGGAGGTTGAGCGGATGCCTTGGATCCGCGAGCGGCTGGACGATGCCGATCAGCGCCGGCGCATGTTCGAAATCGATCGGCACCAGCGCCCTGCCCGCGCCACTCGCCGCATGGCGGTCGATAAATCCAAACAAATCGTCCTCATTGTCCGCGATGACAGCTTCGTCAAGCCCGCAAAAATGCCCGATCAAGCGGCGCCGCTGGCTGCGGATGAAATCACGGTGACGTTCGGACGTCGCCTCGAACGCCAGGTCGCATTCGGTATCCGCCCCCATGGAGCGGTTGTTGATATTGGCGGAGCCGACGCGGAGAAAGCCGTCGTCGACGATCATGACTTTGCTGTGCACCATCACCGCTGCGGATGATTTCTCATCGGCGACCGACGGATAAAGGATACGAAGGCGATCGGTAACCCCGGCGGCAACGAACGGATCGAGGAAGCCTTCCCGGCCGCCCTGCATCGCCTGGGATTCGAACCATGACGAATGCCCCTTCGGGGTCACGATGAGAACACGCAGCGCGGGAACGTCCAGCATCCGCCGCGCCAGCGAGCGCGCGATCTCGTTGGCGCTGGTGAACTGGTTCTCGATATAGATGAAGCGGTTCGCCGCGTTGATCGAGGCCTCGAACAACCGGGCGACCTCATCTATTTCCTCGCAGGTCTCGGTTTTCGGTTCGGTTCTCGCGATGCCGGCCGTAATCGCTTGCGCCTGCGCCGGTACGGATGCCGGCCAATGATCGCCTGCGACGGGCAGCAAAGGTTCGCTGGTGCAGCCGGCCGCCGTCCACCTCGCCATTGCGATTTCGCCGAGCGCGGCTGCCGCCGGGCCCTCGACCATGCACTGGACATCATGGAATGGCGGGTAAGGCTTGCCGTCGGGATCGCGGCGCAACGGATGGTCGAGACGGTGCTCGCTGGTGTCCCACCTGCGGATCGTGAGGTCGAGGCCACCGACGAAGGCGATCGCATTGTCGGCCACGACGATCTTCTGATGCTGGGCGGAGCCCAGGGGCAGACAGGCATCCAGGCAGAAGCAAAGTCGTCCGTCACAGCCCGCGGTGAATTTTGCAGCGGAATTCCATTCGCGCTCCGCGGCATACAGCGCCGCGAAATCCCAGGTCAGGATGTTGATGCGCAGCGCCGGCTTGCTCTGCAGCAAGGCCTTCAGGAAGGCGCCGAGCTTGACCGGCAATCCATCTTCGGCACGGCCTGACGGCCCCACCAGGTCGGTCTCGCTGTGAATATCCCAGCCGACGATATAGACCTGCCGCTCCGCGCGGAGCAGCACGTCCCGCAGGGCCGCGAAATATTCGGCCGCGTCGTTCAGCACAGCCACCCGGCTTGCTTCGCCCTTTTTCCAGATGGTCTGGCCAGGGACGAGAATGGATGCACGTTGAAGCAGTTATCACCTCTGCTGAATGAGAACGCATATCCCATTCAAACGCCCTGGAACTTGCTGAGTTCCCTGCCCGGCAGTGGCGCGGGATCATTGCGAACAAAGCGAGAATCAGTGACCGTTGATTCGCTCCTGGGGACGAACCATTCGTGTCAATTGCCGCTGCCTATCTCGACAATCTCAATCCGGAACAGCGCCGCGCGGTCGAGCATGGCGCGATCGGACCGGGCCCTGTTGCGCCGCTCCTGGTGATTGCCGGAGCTGGATCCGGCAAGACCAACACGCTTGCGCATCGCGTGGCCCACCTGATCGTCAGCGGTGCCGACCCCCGCCGCATTCTTCTCATGACGTTTTCACGCCGTGCTGCATCCGAAATGACCAGGCGCGTTGAGCGGATCGCGCGGAAGGTGATGGGTGACAATGCCGGCGTGATGACCGATGCGCTGGCCTGGGCAGGCACCTTCCACGGTATCGGCGCGCGTCTGCTTCGCGAATACTCCGACCAGATCGGCCTCAACCCCGCCTTCACGATCCACGACCGCGAGGACTCAGCCGACCTCATGAATCTGGTCCGGCATGATCTCGGCTACTCCAAAACCGAAAACCGTTTCCCGACCAAGGGTACGTGTCTTTCGATCTACTCGCGATGCGTCAACGCCGAGGCGCCGATCGAGCAGGTTTTGGGGGCTTCATTCCCCTGGTGCGCCGGATGGGCAGCCGAATTGAAAGAATTGTTCGCCGGCTATGTCGAGGCCAAGCAGCGCCAGAACGTGCTCGATTATGACGACCTGCTGCTCTACTGGGCGCAGACCATGAAAGATGCTGAAATCGCCGACGATATCGGCGGCCGCTTCGACCATGTCCTGGTCGATGAATACCAGGACACCAACCGCCTGCAGTCGTCCATTCTGCTGGCACTCAAGCCCGGCGGCCACGGCCTCACCGTCGTCGGCGACGATGCGCAGGCGATCTATTCATTCCGCGCTGCGACGGTGCGCAACATCCTCGACTTCCCGACACAATTCTCGCCACCGGCCAGCATCATCACGCTTGATCGAAACTATCGGTCGACACAGGCCATTCTGGCCGCGGCCAATGGCGTGATCGATCTGGCCCGCGAGCGCTTCACCAAGAATCTCTGGACCGACCGGAATTCGGGGACAAAACCCCAGCTTGTCACGGTGCGCGACGAAGCCGACCAGGCGCGCTGCATCGTGGAACGCGTTCTGGAGAACCGGGAGTCCGGCGCGCGGCTGAAGGAGCAGGCCGTTCTGTTCCGGACATCCAGCCATAGCGGTTCGCTGGAAGTCGAGTTGACCCGGCGCAACATCCCCTTCGTCAAGTTTGGCGGCCTCAAGTTTCTCGACGCTGCCCACGTCAAGGACATGCTGGCGTTGCTGCGCTTCGTCGAGAACCCGCGAGATCGTGTGGCCGGCTTTCGGCTGATGCACCTGATCCCGGGCGTCGGCCCCGCCTCGGCGCAGCGCGTGCTTGATCACATGGCCAACGATCCCGATCCGATTGCAGCGCTTGCCCGGGCGCCAATCCCGCCGCGCGCCGGCGAGGACTGGAAAACATTCACCGCCGTCATTGCGGACCTGCGCCGTTCAACCTGGCCTGCCGATCTCGAACGCGCGCGTTTGTGGTACGAACCGCATCTGGATCGAATTCACGAGGATGCCGAAACCCGCCGGGCCGATCTTGTCCAGCTTGAACAGATCGCGAGCGGATATGCTTCCCGTGAACGCTTCCTCACCGAACTGACGCTCGATCCGCCCGACGCCACCAGCGACCAGGCCGGGGTTCCCCTGCTCGACGAGGACTATTTGATCCTGTCGACGATTCACTCTGCCAAGGGCCAGGAGTGGAAGTCGGTGTTCGTGCTCAATGTGGTCGACGGCTGCATGCCCTCGGACCTCGGTACCGGAACGACGGCCGAGATCGAAGAAGAACGACGGCTGCTCTACGTCGCCATGACCAGGGCCAAGGATGATCTGCATCTTCTCGTCCCACAGCGTTTCTTCACGCACGGGCAGCACGCGAAGGGCGACCGCCACGTCTATGCGTCGAGAACCCGTTTCATTCCCGATCGCCTGCTCGCCTTGTTCGACAAGACGACCTGGCCGCTCGCGGTGACGGGAGCCGCTTCCCGGCCCGCAAGCAACGGTCCGCGCATTGACGTCGGTGCTCGCATGCGCGGGATGTGGCGGTAGAGCGTTTTCCAGCCAAGTGGACACCGGGTCGCGTCAAGAAAACGCGTCAAAGCAGAATCTAGAGCCCCGTTCCGATTCCATCGGAACGGAAAAGGCTCTAGTCCGCTGAACAACACTCAGGCATCTGCCAATGAGATGGGCAGTTCGCAGAGCTGTGCTGGTTCCAATTGTCTTATGTTTGCAACAGGTGCGGCGAAAATTTCCGGCGACACAATCGCGCCGCACGAAAATCCAAATTGAAAACGCAACTGGTCTCCGATCGACGCAAATCAGGGGACACTGAATGCGACAACAACGAAATCAGATGAATGGCGATGGGGAACCGGGTGGCTACAGTTTCTTCTTCCAGATCGCGAATGACGGTGAACGTCGGGCCTGCTGCGTCAAGGTCGACGCGCCAAGCATGCAGGAGGCATCGGTTCTGTTCCGCGAGAAATGGCCTGTCATCGAAGAGATGGCGCGCGACGGCATCAAGGGCGGCACCGTCGACGACGGTGTCATTACGCTCGTGATGCCGTAATCACAGACATCGTAGGGTGGGCAAAGGCGCCCTTGCGCCGTGCCCACCATCACCTGCACGAAGCGAAATGGTGGGCACGCTTGCGCTTTGCCCACCCTACGAAGCAACGCTACAGCACCTTCCGCTTGGCCAGGTTCCGCATCAGTTCGCCGATGCCGAACGTCCAGGGCTCGCATTCGTCGCTGGTGCGCATGCGGTTGACAAGCTTGCCAAGCTGCGGCGCCGAGATCGTGACGATGTCGTCGCGCTTGTGGGTAAAGCCCTCGCCCGGCGCATCGCGGTCTTTCACGGGCGCGAACATGGTGCCGAGGAACAGCGCAAAGCCGTCGGGATATTGATGCACCGGCCCGATGGTCTGGGCGACGAGGTCGGTGGGATCGCGGCTGATCTTGCTGATCGAGGAATGGCCGTCGAGGACAAAACCGTCCTGTCCCTTCACGGTCAGCCCGACATCCATTTTGCGCACGTCATCGAGCGAAAAACCATTGTCGAACAGCCGCAGCAGCGGGCCGACGGCGCAGGAGGCGTTGTTGTCCTTGGCTTTCGACAACAGCAGCGCCGAGCGCCCCTCGAAGTCGCGAAGATTGACGTCGTTGCCGAGCATCGCGCCGACGATCGCGCCGCGGCTCGACACGACCAGCACGACTTCCGGCTCCGGATTGTTCCAGGTCGATTTCGGATGCAGGCCGGCATCCATGCCCGTGCCGACGGAAGACATCGTCGGCGCCTTGGTGAACACTTCGGCGTCCGGACCGATGCCGACTTCCAGGTACTGGCTCCAGGCGTTCTGCTCGATCAGCACCGCCTTCAGCTTCATCGCTTCGCCCGAGCCAGGCTTGAGCTTTGAAAGGTCGTCGCCGACCAGCCGCACCACTTCCTTGCGGATCGCTTCCGCCGAGGCCGGATTGCCGCGCGCCCGCTCCTCGATCACGCGCTCCAGCATCGAGATCGCAAAGGTGACGCCGGCGGCTTTGAGGACCTGCAGGTCGAGCGGCGCCAGCAGCCAGGGCTTTGCCCTGTCGCGGCGATCGGGCGGCGTGTTGGCGACGATGCTTTCGAGATCGCCGACCCGCATCCCCGCGGTGTCGCGCAGCGCGTTCGCGGGGTTGGCCTCCTCGCACAGCGCACTGACCGTCGAAAAGCTCGTGCTGACGTCGAACACGCCGTCATTGCGAACTGCAACGACCGCGGGGCCCGCCACGTCGGGCAAAAACACCCGCCCAACCAGCGTGCCATTGGCGCCGTCTTGCGGTAGGACGTCCCTGGCGGTCAGCGTGATCATCGAAAGTCTCCCCTACCCTTGTTCTTGACCGGTGCGACAATACGCAATCGGGCAGACCTGACAACCCGGCTATGTGGCGCGGTCTCTCGCCAATCGTCGCATCAACCAGTCCGCGAAGGTGGACAGCGCCGGCTCGTCAACAAGGCGCGCTTCGTACTGCAGCACGAAGGAACGGCGGGTGGGACGCACGACCGGATGAGCGATTACGAGTTTGCGCCGCATGGGATCGTGCGGCAGCAGCGCCTCGATCGCGATCGCCGCACCCATTCCAGCAGCCGCCGCCTCGATCGCGAGCCCGATGCTCTCAAAGCTGCTGCCGCCCTGCGCCGGCACCGAACCGAAGCCGACATGGTCGAGCCAGCGGCGCCAGTCGTCTGGCCGCGGACGCGCATGCAATAGGGGCACCGCGGCAAAATCGAGCGGCCCGCGCTTGAGCCAGCGCGGCGCACAGACCGGAACGGTCGATATCGGGACCAGGGGATGGGTGATCAAGCCGGCGCGCGGCGCGGCGTCGGACACCGCGATGACGGCGTCATAGCGGCCGGGCAGCAGGTCGAGAGGATTCGGACTGGTGTGAAGATCGATCGCGAGTTCGGGATGCGCGGAGCGGAGTTCGGTCCACAGCGGCAGCAGCATGCGCGAGACGAAAAAGCCGTAGACGCCGATCGACAGACGCCGCAGCCGCTGCAGCCGGACGCCGCTGGCGCCGTCGGCGATGCGATCGAGGCCGTCGCGCGTCGCCAGCGCCAGCGCCTCGCCCGCCGACGTCGGCGTCAGGCCGGTGGCCCCGCGCAAGAACAGCGCCTTCTGCAGATGTTCTTCCAGCGCGCGCACGTGCCGGCTCACCGCCCCCGGCGTGACACCGAGTTCTTCAGCCGCGCGCGTCATCGAGCGATGGCGCGCGGCAGCTTCGAACGCGCGGATCGCATGCAGCGGGGGCAGACGGCGCCAAGACATCGAGCGACTATGGCATCTGTTGAGTTTAACTCAATACTACTGGCAAAATAATCGTTTGCTAGGAGCAAAACACAATCCTAAAGGCGGGTCACAGCGCCCCGGAATGCGGGGCCTCCTTCCTCGAGGTGATCCGATGGATGACGCCCGCCAGCATGAACTCGCCCGCCTTCTCGCCGCGCTTCGCCGCGACGGCCGCCAGCAGAGCGGATTGGCCACGAATCTCGTGCCGCCCGACAAGGCGACGGCCTATGCCGTGGCGCGGCTTGTCGAGCACTATATGGAACGGGAGGTCACGGGTTGGAAGATCGCCGCGCAGAAGCCGGCCTTGCAACGCGCGTTGCGCACGGACTCCCCGATCTACGGCCGCGTCTACGCACCGATCCTGACATCGCCGGCCAGCGTCGAGCATGCCAAATGCTGCAGCCCGATCCCCGAGGTCGAATATCAGGCTCGGCTCGGCGCCGACCTGCCGCCACGGGAAAAGCCCTACAGCGTCGAGGAAGTGACCGAGGCGGTGGCCTCGCTGCACACCGGGATTGAACTCGCCGAATGCCGCTTCGTCCATGACGCAGCGTTTCCGCCGCTGCCTGCAATCCTCGCTGACGGCTCCGGCGCCGGCACGATCATGTGCGGACCTGCGATACCAGACTGGAAAACGCGCGACGTCGCAGGTCAGTTGGTGACGCTGACCTGCAACGGCACGCTGCGGCGGCAGGGCATGGCGGCCGAAGCACTCGATCACCCGATGATCCCGCTGGCCTGGCTCGCCAACGAATTGTCGCGAACCGGCATCGGGATGAAGGCCGGACAGACCGTCAGCACCGGGACGCTGACTGGCATGCTGCGGCCAAAACCCGGCGAGACTTTTGTCGCGGATTTCGGTCCGTTCGGGACCGTGCAGGCGACCTACCGGTGAGGGTGGCACCTCACTCCTTTCGCAGCGCCGCCGCCAAAACCTGTTCCAGTTCCTGCCTGACATCATCGAGCGACTGTGCGTTGCGCGCCGCACGGCACATCGCCACCGTGCCCTCGACGGAGGCGACGATCAGCGTTGCCAACCGCCGCGCCCGCGCCGGGGTCACGCCCTCGCGCCGCAGGCCGGAGTCCATGATCTCCTGCCAGTCGGCAAAGATGCCGTTCGCCAGATCGAGCAACACCCGCTGCGACGCAGGATCCGGCGCGCCTTCGGCATCGTTGACATATTGCTCGACCGCGACCGCCAACACCGGGCATCCCGCCTGGAATTTGGTCTTCTCCAGCGTCTGCCGCCACAGCGCGATGAAAGCGCGCAGGCCGTCTTGCACGCCGCGGTTCTCGGTCAGATGCCGTAACGGTCCGCTGACCTGGCTGCCGGCAAAGGCGATGGCGTCCTCGACGAGTTGCAGCTTGCCGCGCGGAAAATGATGGCTGATCGAGCCGCGCGGCGTGCCGGTGTGGCGGACCACCTCGCGCATGCTGGTGGCGTTGACGCCGCGGCGGCTGATCAAGTCGGCGGCGCCAGCCACCATGTTGGCGCGGGTATTGGACGTCATGAGCCCTCTCCTGTTGCCGATCTTGTACACTATGACGCTTGACATAGCCAACGGCTTCGAACTATGTCATATGACATAGTCGATATTTAGGAGGAAGCGGATGACCTTCATTCATGTAATGGCCCCGCAAGGACGGCTGAATGTCGAGCAGCGTCGCAAGCTCGCCATAACGCTGACCGACGCGGTGCTGGTGCCGGAGGTCGGCAAGCTCTCGCCCGAGGCGCGCCGCGGCTACCAGGTCTGTTTCAGCGAGCGGCCGCTCGACATGATGGCACATGGCGGCGAATTGCTGTGCGACAAGGCCAGCGACGCCATGCTGATCGACGTCGCGGCCATGGATTGCTGCTGGACACGCGAGGACCGCGCCAGGGTGATCCGCAATTTGTTCGCGGCGCTAGCCGAGGCCTGCGGGCTGGAAAAGCCGTCGCCGGCCTGGTGGATCAATTTCCGCGTCATCGATGAAGGCAACTGGGGCTCGCGCGGCGGCGTGCTGTCGTTCCTCGACCTTCTGGATCAGGGGCCGTCCGCCTTCGCGCCGGAGCGCGCGGCCGAGTCAGAACCGCCCTCGCCGTCCGCTACGAACGATAATCGTCGCATCCGGCATTGATCGTATTGCGCAAGAGGAACATCGCCATGACAACCGAAGGCACGATCCGCACCGAAACGCACGGCCGCATCTTCCGAATCATCATCGACAATCCCGCCAAGAAGAACGCTTTCTCCCCCGCGATGATGGAGCAGCTGTCGGACGCGCTGACCGAACTGCACAACAACGACGCGCTGTGGGTCGGCGTCATCTCCGCCGAAGGTAACGACTTCACCGCGGGCCTGGACATGCCGAAATTCTTTGGGCCCAACGCCGAGAAGCGCAACCTCAAGGAAGGTAACGTCGACGTGTTCGGGCTGCAGAAGCGCTGTCGCAAACCGATCGTCACCGCCGTGCAAGGTATCGTGTTCACGATCGGCATCGAGCTGATGCTGGCGGGCGACGTTGTCGTTGCCGCAGACGACAGCCGGTTCTGCCAGATGGAATCCAAACGCGGGATTGCACCGTTTGGAGGTGCACATTTCCGTTTCCTGTCACGCATGGGCTGGGGCAACGCGATGTATCATTTAATGCTGTGCGACGAGTTCAGTGCGGCGCGGGCGCGCGAGATCGGCCTGGTGCAGGAGGTGGTGCCCGCCGGCCGGCAGATCGAGCGCGCACTTGAACTCGCAGCAATCATCGCCAAAAACGCGCCTCTCGGCATCCAGGTCACCAAGGAAGCAGCCGCCAAATATATCGAACACGGCGAAGCAGCCGCGATCGGTTACATTCCCGCGATCCGCGACCGGGTCCTGCACAGCGCTGACGCCCGCGAAGGCATCCAGTCCTTCATCGAGCGCCGCGCCGCCGTGTTCCAGGGGAAATGAATTAGCGTATCAGCGCAACGGGTCCAACATGGTCTTGGTTTGCCGTTCCGGATTGGCCAATCCGCAAACGCCTGCGCGACGCCGTCGATGCCGACGCTTGCGGCGACCAGCGAGGCCGCATCGACCTCGCCTTTCGTAATCAGGCGCAGGGAATAGGCGAATTCGTCCGGCATATAGCGCGGCGGCCACGACGCTAACGCGCCGATCGAAGCGCGGTCAGCGTTGCCAGCATTTTCGCCCGATCGGCCGAGTCCTGATATGCGCTGACCAGTGCGATGGCGTCATCCAGTTCGGCCGCCGCAGTGCAGCCATGGCGCGCCAGCCACATCAGATTGGGCAGCTGCTCGCTGGTCCCGAGCCGTTGCAGCAGTTCGGAATAGGGCCGCGGCTCGTCGGCCGGCGCCGGGCGGTAGATTTTTGCAAACTGGGCGTGCAGCTCGCTCAGCGCGTTCATGCACAGAGGCTGCGTCGCCTCGAGGTCGAGCCTGACGAGGAAGCGCTGCAGTTTCCAGCGGCTTTCCTCGTCGTATTTGTCGCGCAGGATTTCGACGGCGTCGGCGGTGCGGCTGCCCACCTGGCGGGCGCCGGCCAGCGCCTGCGCCTGCAGGCCCGCCTCATCGACAAACCTGAGCCATCCCCGCAAATGCGACTGCGCGTTCAACATCGAGAAGCGCTCCGGACGCTCCCGCGCAGTTCGTCCCAATTGTTTGGGGTGACGAAGCTCGGCCAGGCGATGAACGTCGTAGCTGGGGTCGGTATACGCCTTCGCCATGGTTTCCCACGCCGTCGATTCCGCATCGCAGGAACAGCCATATCCGACCAGCCAGCCCATCGCGGCGAGCGCAGCGGATACCTGGTCGGCGATCGCGGCATAGGGTTGGGGCTTGGCGCTATCAAGCATCAGCGATTCAGCGCGCTTGCCGAGCAACGCGCGGGCTTTCGCACACAGCGCCGGCGTCGGATCGAGATCGAAGAAGGCGAGGTAGCGAAGCGGAAAGTCACCACGCTTAAGCATCGCTTCGGCCTGGACCTGACGCTGATCGAGCTTGCGAATATCGTCGAGCACCTTCTGTTGCTTGGTCCCGTCACGCGTGTCGAGGAACGGCGTCCATTCCCATAGCGGCGCATTGGCCGCCACGCGCGCGAGATCGGTATCGTATTGCTGCAGCCGGGCGGCCTCCTGATCGTCCACCGCCTTGCGCATGTGCGACAGCGGCCAGATCGAGAGGCAAACCGCAACGGCCATCGCCAGCAGGGCGCCGCCCACAATCCGGATGGTGCCTGTGCGCAACCGCGCAGCCGACAGCGCGAACAGACACCACATAACGATCAGCGGCGGAACCAGCGCCGGAACAACGATTGGCCACAAAAACGGCGAGACGAAAGGCCGCGAAAGCAAACCGGCGGCCGCGGACGTAACGAGACCCGAAGCCGGAACGATGACAAGCGCGGCAATTTTAGCGGCCCGGGGTGCTACACCTCTGGCGCCGGCGAGAATCGTCAGGACCATCAGCAGCAGCCACAGCACGATCATCTGGATCGCGGCATAGGCCTGCGCCAGGCCGTTGCCCGCCGGATCGCTCTGGCCGAGGCTGGCCACGGTCACCAGCTGCAGGGCCCATAGCAGGAGAATGACGACGCTGAGGACGATACCGGCGGCGATCGCACCGACGGGAGGTTTTGGCAGGGCTGGTGTGCTGTTCATCGGCCCTGCCTAACACACGGATCACGTCGTCGTCCCGGCGAACGCCGGGACCCATAATCCCGGTCATCTGTTCTTGAAAGAAACCGTCGAGCATTGTGCTCAACAACTACTGCCGCGGCGTATGGGTCCCGGATCGCGCTTCGCTTGTCCGGGACGACGGAATCACCGCCACGGCTCCACGATGATCTTGGTATGCCGCTCCGGATTGGCCAGATCCGCAAAGGCCTGCGCGACGCCGTCGATGCCGACGCTTGCGGTCACCAGCGAGGCCGCATCGACCTCGCCTTCCGCGATCAGGCGCAGGGAATAGGCGAATTCATCCGGCGTGTAGCCGAGCACATATTGGACGTTGAGCTCTTTGAGGATGCCGAGCATCGGCTCGGAGCGGTCGGTCTCCATGCAGACGCCGACCACGACGATGCGCGCATCGCGCGGCGCGCCTTCGAACACCTGCTGGATCACGCCGGGGATGCCGACGCATTCGAAGATCAGCGCGGGTTTCAGCGCCGGCAACAGGGCCTGCAGCGGCGGCCGCGCGGCTTTTTCCTCCGGCGACATCGCGGCGTGCTCGGCCCAGGTCGTGTAAGGTTGGGTGCGCGCAGGGTCCACGACGATGTCAGCGCCGAGCTTTTCGGCCAGCGCCCGGCGCGCCGGCGAATAATCCGCGGCCACGATCGGGTGCAATCCCCTGATCTTGAGTGCGGCGATCACGGCGAGCCCGACCGGGCCGCAGCCGATCACCAGCGGCACTTCGCCTCCTTTGATATTGGCTTTCGCAACCGCGTGAACGCCGACCGCCAGCGGCTCGGTCAGCGCCGCATGCTCGGCCGCCAATCCGTTCGGAACTTCCAGCAGCAGCGCTTCGCTGAGCAGCATGCGCTCGGCATAGGCGCCGACATTGTCGTTGGAATAGCCGATGCCCTGCGGGCCTTCCGCGGTCAGCAGCGCCGGCAGCGAACATACCCTGGTGCCGGCCTTGAGTTTTCGCGTGCTGCCTGGGCCGTAGTCGAGAATTTCGCAGCAGAATTCGTGGCCGAACACGACGTCGCGGGAAAGGTCCATCGGCTTGCGGCCGGGAAAATGTTTTGCAAGTTCAACCATGCGGTGGGCGTGCTTGCGCGCATGCAGGTCAGACCCGCAGATGCCGCAGGCCAACGATTTGACCAGCACCATGCCGGGGCCCGGCTTGGGCTCCGGCATCTGGTCGACGACGATCTCACCGTTCCGGAAGATTGCAGCCCGCATTGGCGTTCTCTCCTGTTATTCGTTATCTTTTCCTCTCCCACAGCTGGCTGCGGAAGGAAAGAACGAAAACAGGCGGCGGTTTACCCCGAAAGACGACGTCACCAAGTGTAGCGGATGACGCCCTTGCCGGCATAGGAGCGGGTGATGTCGGAGAACTCGCCCTCGAAGGTAGCGGCGGCGGACCAGCCGTTCAGCCATTTCATTTCGGCGGAGGCCGTGGTCAGCGCGGTGTTCGGTGCCTGCGCTGCGCCGCTGACGAGGAAGGTGGCGCCGGGTACCGACTGGAACAGCGCCGTGATGCTGCGGTCGGTGTTGAAATTATGCGCCCAGGCGGCGCGGCCGCGCAGCGTGAGGACCGCGCTCTGCATCGCAAAGGAGCGGTCGAGCCGGACGCCAAGTTCACTGCGCCCCGTGGTGACATCCTTGGCCGCATAGTTCAGCGCAAAGGCATTCGAACCCGACAGCACCTGTTCGGCATAGGCCGGCAATTGATAGGTGGTGAACTGGCCGGCGGCATAGGGCGTGATGCCCATCCAGGGTGTGACGTAGCGGTAGCCGCCCTCGACGCGTCCGGACCAGGCGTTGGCGTTGAACTCGGCGCGCAAGCGGTCGACGCCGGCCACGGTGACGGTGCGATCCGTCGTCACATCCTGCCAGCCATAAACCGCCGCGGCGGTGACATAGGCCGCCCCCACATTGTGGCGCACGAAGGCGCCGGCCTGGAACAGGTCCGAACGCCCGTAGCCCGAGCCATTGACGTTGAAATTGGTGCCGCCTCCGGACAGCGCGAAGCCGACCAGCGTCGACGGTGAGATCCGGTAGTCCGCGCCGGCGGCGAGACCGAACGCGCGCACCGAAGCGTTGTTCGATCCCACATTGGCGTTGCCGTCGCTGTTGCTGCCGCCGCCAAAGGCCGAGCCCCACACGCTCCAGCGCTGATCGAACAAATCGTTGCGCGCGACATCGGCCCTGGTCGGGAATTTGGCGAAGGCGTCGCGCGCGGCACCCCTGTTCTTCGCGGCATAGGCGTACGAACCGCTCTCCGCAGCGAACGGCACAGCACTGCCGCTACCGACGCTCGCGCCACCATTGCGGCCGGCGATGAAGGGATCGGTCAACAGGCCGAGGAAGATGTTCATCGCATCGAAAGTCGACTGCTGCGACCCAGTCGCCAGTTCACCCGAAATCTGCGTCAGGCCGGCGGACGTCAGGGAGCCGACCGCTACCGGAACGCCGCTACCCGCATTGAAAGCATTTGCCAGCGCGTTGCCGACGTTCTGCTGGTTTGGGGTGAGACCATTGCCGAAATTCAGCGCAAGATTGAGATAAACATTGTTGAGGTCGTAGCTCAGGGTGGGTTTGAAATTCGGCGCATTGGTGCCGACGATCGGATTGAACGTGCCGCCGACGCCGCCTGCGGCGTTGAGGATGGTGTATTGCTTGACCACGTTGCCGGGTCCGAAGCTGGCATTGACGGTGGCGCCGCCGAGCGTCGCGGCACCCGTCACATTGGTGCGGTCGGCGGTGGCACCCGAGACCTCGACCAGGTAGGTCGATGCGGCGGTGAACACGAGGCTGCCCTGCACCGTGAGCAGGTCGACCGAATTGCCCGGTGCCAGCGTGCCACCGTTGATGGTGGTGCTGCTGACGATGCCGTTGCCGCCGAGCGTGCCGCCGGCGTTGACGGTGACGCCGCTCGACGCGACGATCGAACCGTTGACGGTGAGTATGCCGCCGTTCACCGTCGTGCTGCCGGTGTAGGTGTTGATGCCGGACAGGGTCAGGTTTCCGGTACCGACCTTCTCCAGCGAACCGGGACCCGGGAAGCAACCGCAGTCATCCGCAATCACGCCGGTCACCTCGGTGGAGAGGTTGTTTCCACCGACGACCAGGGTATTGCCGCCACCGATATAGTAAGTGCCGGAACCGGCAAGCGAGCCTACCGTGATGCGTCCATCACTACCCGGACCAATGCTGCCGCCGAAGTTGACCTCGCCGGTGCCATTGGTGATGAACTGCGCGGTTCCGCCGTTGGCATTGTCCAGGAATCTGGTTATGCCGCCGTCGTTGGTCACGATTTTGGCGTTGCCGGCGGTGCTGTTGTCCCAGAAATTGGTGACGCCGCCGTTGTTGGTCGTGATGGTCGCATTGCCGGCGGTGGAGAATGCGTTGAACTCCGTAAACCCGAAATTATTGTTGGTGATCGTGGCGCTGCCGGCGGTCGAAGTATCCGTTCCTACGGCCAGACCAAACGACGTCCTGCCGCCGAGTTCGTTGACGATGCTCGCGTTGCCGGCACTGGTGCTGGCAAAGAAAGTGGTCTCGCCACCGAGATTGTTCTGGATCGTTGCGTTGCCGGCTGTGCTGGTTTCGATGCCGCCGGCCTGACCGAACACCGTGGTGCCAGCCGTGGTATTGATGATGGTGGCGCTGCCGGCGCTGCTGGTCTCGAGGAACACCGTGGAGCCAAAGGCCTGGTTGGTGATCGCAACGGTGCCGGCGGTATTGCTGCCCATGAACGTCGTGACGCCGAACCCGAACGAGGCGTCGTTGGTGATCGACGTAACGCCCGCCATGTTGGCGTTGACGATGAACAGCCGGCCCTCGTTGAAGACGGTTCCGACGATCGACGCCGTGTGGGTGGCGTCGCCGAGTTGCAGCGTCGCGCAATCGCAGATGGTCGTGCCGCCGGTGTAGGTGTTGGTACCGAGCAGAACGACGGTACCGTTGCCGAGGCCCGCACTGTCCAGCACCGTCAGCTGGCCGGCGCCGACACCGTCGGAGATGTTGCCGGCGATGGTCAGCGTGACGTTGTTGGCGTCGATCGCACCGCCGCCGGCGGAGTTGTTGATCCTGAAATTATTGGTGAAGGTGATGTCGCCGAAACCATCGGCCTGGAACTGGCCGCCATCGAGCGTCACCGTTCCGGTGCCGACCGAGCTGCTGTTGGTGACCTGCAGCGTGGTGCCGATCACGGTGGTACCACCGGTATAGGTATTGGTGCCGGCCAGACTGACGACGCCGGAGCTGCCGCCGGTGGTGTCGACGATCTGCAGCGCGCCCGCGCCGTTGCCGTTGCTGATGGTGCCCGCCATGAACAGCGTGTTGCCGTTGGCATCGATGATGCCGCCGCCGGTGTTGATCTTGACGTCGTTGAAGAAGGTCAGGGCGGCGGCACCGGCCTGGAACGCACCATTGTCGAGCGTCACCGTCGCATTGCCGATCGAATTGGCGTTGGTCGCCTGCACCCTGGCGCCGATCACATTCAGGGCGCCGGCAAAGGTATTGTTGCCGGAAAGCACTGCGGTGCCGAAACTGAAGCTGGAATCGGTGATGTTCAACACAGCGCCCGCGCCAATGTCGTTGATGACACCCGAGAGCGTCAGGACCGTGCTGTTGACGTCGACGGTGCCACCGCCGCTGGCGACGGAAAAGTCGTTGGTGAAGGTCAGGTTGCCGGCACCGTTGCTCTGGAACGTGCCACCGTTCATAAACACAGGGCCAGTGCCGACCGAATTGGCGTTGGTGACCTGCACCGTGCCGCCGAAGATCATCGTGCCGCCGCTATAGGTGTTGACACCGGAGAGGATCAGCGTGCTCGCTCCCAGCTGCCACACCCCGACGCCCGCAACCGATTCCCCGATATTGTTGGAAATGCCGATGAACTGGCCGGCATTGGCGTTGTTCATGATGCCGCCGCCTGGTCCCGCCGAGCTGAAGTTGACGTCTCCGCCGCTGATCGAGAATGATTGCGAGTTGGCATTGAACGTCCAGGAATCGGGCGCAATGGCTCCTGTCACGATAATGGCGTCCGACCCCGTCGCCTCGAAAACAGCCGGCTGCCCCGCAGCGACCGGCGCGGTAGCCGGAATCCAGTTGGTGCCGAGGTTGTAGTCGGACGTGGTCGTGGTGCCGCCCCAGGTGGATTGGGCATGAGCCGCCGGCACCGCCGCGACCGCCAGGCCACAGCCAAACAACAGCCCAGCCGCGCGTTGCCGCAGCCGCTTTTCCACGCCCGATGCCGATCGAAAAAGCACGCCCAAACCCCATTACCCCCAGCGCTCTCTGGCGCTGTCCGGGCACAACCTAGCATGGGGTTCCCTCGTACAATGACGGTTTGGCGGGAATCCCTTGTTCTGGCATCGGAAAATGGATGTTTTCCGGACACACTGTGGTACCCGGGCAACGCTTAGAGCGCGATCCTTCTCATCCAGCGCAAGGTCGCCGGCCGGGACCGCTCAGGCGTTCGGAGACGACTCGGCCGCTACCGTCAGAAGCTGCGAGCGGCGCACCCGTTCGCGATGGGCGGTGTAGAGGCCGCTGGCGACGATGAAGCCGGCACCGGTCACGGTGTAGACGTCAGGCACCTCGCCGAAGATCAGGAAGCCGAGGATGCTGACCCAGAGCAATTGCGTGTAGGAGAACGGCGCCAGCACCGAGGCGTCGGCGTAACGGAACGCCAGCACCACGATCCACTGTCCCGCGGTCGAGGCGACGCCGATGAAGACGCCGAAAGCGATGTCGTGCCAGCTCGGCGTCACCCAGACGAACGGCACCAATGCAGAGAGGATGCAGACGCCCGCGATCGACGAATAGGTCATCACGGTGATGGCGCGCTCGGTGCCGCTCATCATCCGCGTCATGATCAGCGTGCAGGCCCAGGCCAGCGCCGAGACCAGCGGAAAGAACGCGGCGGGGTGAAACGCACCGGTGCCCGGCCGCAGGATGATAATGACGCCGATCAGGCCGACGCCGGTCGCGATCCAGCGCCGCATGCCGACCTTCTCGTTGAGGAAAACGATCGACAACGCGGTGACGAGCAGCGGCGCGACGAAGCCGGTGGCGGAGGCTTCCGCAATGGGGAGAAACCGTAGGCCGGAG
This sequence comes from Bradyrhizobium sp. AUGA SZCCT0177, assembly GCF_018130125.1. NCBI lineage: Bacteria > Pseudomonadati > Pseudomonadota > Alphaproteobacteria > Hyphomicrobiales > Nitrobacteraceae > Bradyrhizobium > Bradyrhizobium sp. AUGA SZCCT0177. The sequence continues at coordinate 93,882 of NZ_JAFCMA010000011.1, forward strand.
ATGAAGAACAGCGAAGAGGCCAGCACGGTCAGGCCACGCATCAACTGCAGGCCGGGCCGTTTGGTTTGCAGCGCGAACAGCGGCGAGCCCGGCAGCATCGCCGGCGTCATGATCATGGCGAACACCACGAACCGGATCCACGCGATCTCGATCGAAGGCAGCGTCGCGGACAGATATTTCGCCGTCACGTCCGAGATGCCGAGGAAGACCGTCGACGCCAGGATCAGCGCGATGCCCTTGAACGGACGATCGGCACGAGCGGGCGCTTTGGGGGTCGAGTACTTCTTCTCGGGCAACGGCAATGGCGCGCTGTCCAGCCTGGCGGCTGCGGCGGGGGGCGGTGTCACGGCAATCTCGAAAGCAATAATGATCGAATCGGGCGAGGCTCTAAAAAACGCCATTTGAGGGGGAACAACAAGGTCCGATAACGGGATGCGGATATGCGCTGAGGGCGCGATTGCAACACTTTGTTAAGAACCGTGCCCCGCTACAAGATGCCTGTCATGGCCGGGCATGACGCAAGGTGAGATGTGTTCACTACAGCATAGGCAGACCGCGCGGCTTCGGGCCACGCGGAAAAGCGTTGTCGAGGGCTTCGATCTCGCTGGCGCTCAGCGTCAACTTTCCCGCCGCCGCATTATCCGCGGCATGCTCCGCGCTCGCGGCTTTCGGAATTGCAAACACCGCTGGAATGCGCGTCAGAAATGCGAGCGCGATCTGCCGCGCGGTGACGCGGCGCGCATCGGCAATCGCCTGCAACACCTCGCCTTCCCTGCTGTGCGGCGAGGGAAAATCATTGTGACCGAACGGTGAATAGGCGACGACGGCAACGCCGTGCCGTTCGCACCACGGGATGACAGCATGCTCGATCGCGCGCTCCTGCAAATGATAGAGCACCTGGTTGCAGGCGATCCTGCCCTCACCGGCGACCGCCAGCAGTTCGTGGAGATCGTCGGTGTCGAAATTGCTGACACCCCATGAGCGGATTTTTCCGGCTGATATCAACTGATCGAAACCAGCCACGGTATCTTCAAGCTCATGGGATCCGCGCCAGTGCAGCAGATAGCAATCGAGGTGATCGGTCTTCAGCCGCTTCAGCGATCGCTCGCAGGCGGCAATGGTGCCGCGACGCGACGCGTTGCTCGGCAGCACCTTGGAGACGAGATAGAGATCCTCGCGCTTGCCTGCCGTAATCGCCTCGGCGATCACCAGCTCCGCGTCACCGTACATTTCGGCGGTGTCGACATGGGTCATGCCGAGCTCGATGCCGCGGCATAGTGCTGCGACCGCGCTCTTGCGGTCGCCGCGATCGATGTACCACGTGCCCTGCCCGATGACGGACACTTCCGGGCCTTTGACGCCGAATTTTTTCTGCTTCACGATCGCCTCAACTTCTGATGTTGCCGACCAGACGAGGGCGGCGATGGACTTCGAGCGGGTTCTCGACCGACAGAGCGCGCAGCCAATCGCGGAAGCTGACGATTTCGGGACAATCCGCGGTGCCTTCAGGCGCAATCAGCCAATCGCCCAAACCGGATCCCTCATTGACGCGGTCGCAGCGATAGCCCGGATGGTGGCCAAGACCGCGGGCTATCAGCAGGTCGACTTTGCCCTCGACCAGTTCGTGCAGGCCAGCGGGCTGCAGCACCCGCAAGCCGATTTCCGCATACGCGCTGCGAAACGCCGCCAACTCCAGCCGGCGCAGGTCGAAACTGCCGTGGACCCCCAACTGCAGCAGCACCGCGCCCGCCGGTTTCAATTGCGAGGTCGCGTCCGCAATGCGACGAAAGCCATCGGATATCTCGGGCAGATAGGCCTGGCCGGCCACGGTCAGGATGAGCTGCTTATGCAGCCGCTCGAACAGGCGTACGCCGAGGCGCGCCTCCAGCGCTTTCACCTGCTGCCCGACGGCGGCAGGTGTCACATGCAGCTCGTGCGCAGCCAGTTTGAAGCTGAGATGTCGCGCGGCGGCTTCGAACGCGCGGAGCGCGTTGAGTGGCGGAAGGGTGTAGGTCATCGCGTCGTAGTTTGACACCGATAGGTGACAGCCTTGCAATAGATTTTCTAGGGCTTGAGCGAAGGAACTATGCTTTGCGCTGACTTGATCTCCCCGGTCACGGTCGCCGCAACATCCGGAGATCCCATGCCCCGCCGACTAGATCCAGCGGCTCCTGCATGGGGCTGGAACCAGAGAGGATGTCCAATGGCTGAGATCATCCATCCCTTTTACGAACAGCATCGCGGTGCAATGGAGGCCGCCATGCGCCATCGCCTCGACCTTGCCGAAGCGATGTTGTGCGAGAGCGCGCATCTATCCAATATTGATGGGATCAGGCAGGAGGTGATGGACGAATTCGAAATCGTGCTCACCCAAATGCCCTATGTCGGAGGCGCGGAAAGCCGCATGAGCGATTTCTTCATGCGTCTCATGGGCTTTATGGCCATCAGCCGGGTGCTCCGGCGACACGGCGTGTCGCTGCCCGTGATCGGCGAAATCGAGCGCGAAACCTACAAGGCGCAATTGCTGACCGTGCCCGAAGCGGAACGTCTCGCCTCGGGGCGTCAATTCATGTCGTCAGAGAATCAGGCTTTACTGCGCGAGCAGGCTGCAAAAAGCCATCGACAAGAATTTACGGAAGATTTCGTCTACGATTTCGTCGAGCCGGATACGGGTGACAAGTTTGAATTCGGCATCAACTACAAGGCTTGCGGCTTCTGCAAATTCCCGGCTCGCCATGGAGATAAGGAAATCTTGCCGAACATTTGCGGGCTTGATTTCGACGCCTATGCAACACGCGGCATCTACCTCGAAAGGACACAAACGTTGGCTGGCGGCGCGAACCACTGCGATTTCCGATTCTCGCCGCTCCCGTCGGAGTAGGATGACGTACGTGTGTGCTTGGACCGTTCGCGTCGCCTCCTCCGTCATTGCGAGCGAAGCGAAGCAATCCATCGGGCGGAAAAAAAGAAGAAAGAATGGATTGCTTCGCTACGCTCGCAATGACGTTGAGAGACTGGTTTTAGTTCGCCACGGCCAATTGCTGCGGCACGGCGTTCGGCGCGGTCTGCGCGATCAGCCGCTTCAACTCCGGAATGCAGGAGCCGCAATTGGTGCCGGCCTTCAGCTTGGCGCCGATGTCGGCAGCGGAACGCGCGCCGGCTGCGATTGTCTCGCAGATGGTGGTGCGGCCGACGCCAAAACAGGCGCAGACGATCGGGCCGGCATTGGCCAGGCCATCGATCGATTTGCCCGACAGCAGCATGCGGCGCTGGTCGTTGCTGAGCGTGTCGGCGGCAAACAGCCCCTTGACCACATTCCAGTCGCCGGCGTCCCGTGCCGGCCCGATGAACAGGCAGGTCTCGATACGGTCGGCGGCAAAGGACGCCGCGCGATAGACGCCGCCGCCAAAGTCCTTGTATTCGGCGAGGTCATCGCCGGCGATGGCGCCGAGCCAGGACTGCCAGCCCCTGAGATCGGCATTGTCGGCGAGCAGATAGCCATAGCCGCCATTGACGGCGACGCGCGCCCACCAGGCATGATCGGGCAGTTCGAGCGGCGTGCGCGACAATGCAAAGCCGCGGAACACATATTCGTAAGGGGTGATCGAGGCCGGCGTCGCCTTGTTCTCGGGCTGGCCGGAAAACGGATCGGTGAGCGGTGCGACAAGCGATCCCACGCGTGCGCCGGTCGCCGTGACCGCGCTCCAGTGGATCGGCGCGAACAGCATGCCGCGCTGCTGGCGCTCGCTGACGACAACCCGCAGCGTGCATTGCCCGTAATCGGTCGTGACCCGCGCAAAGTCACCATCGGCGACACCGTGCCGTGCGGCATCGTCCGGGTGCACCTCGACGAACGGCTCCGGCAGATGCTGGCCGAGCCGCGGGCTCATCCCGGTGCGGGTCATGGTGTGCCATTGGTCGCGGACACGGCCGGTGTTCAGCCGCAGCGGGCGCGCGGCCGTGGTCTCGGTCCGCAGCGCGGGAGTCTCGGGTGCGATGAAACGGGCCTTCTGTTCGCCAGCGAAGAAGCCGCCTTCGGCAAAGAACCGCGCCTGCGGCTGCGCATCGAGCCGGATCGGCCATTGCACCGGCGCCATCGCGTCGAACGCTTCGTCCGACAGCGCCTGCAAGCCGCCGATGTCGAAATCGCGGCCACCATCGTTCTCGAACGCCGACAGTGCGGCGTGCTCGCGAAAAATGTCGGCGGCTGTTGCAAAATTGAATGCCGCGCCAAAGCCGAGCCGTTTTGCGATCTCGCCGATGATCCACCAATCCGGTCGCGCCTCGCCCGGCGCGGACAGGAATGCGCGCTGCCGCGAGATGCGCCGTTCCGAATTGGTCACGGTGCCGGATTTCTCGCCCCACGCCTGCGCCGGAAACAGCACCTGCGCCCCCGCATCGACGGTGTCGTTAGAGATCACGTTTTCGGAGACGACGAACAATTCGAGCTTCTTCAGCGCCGCGCTGATGGCATCCGCGTTGGGCAGCGACACCGCCGGATTGGTGCCGATCACCCACAGCGCCTTGATCTCGCCGCGTGCGATGGCCTCGAACATCTGGACTGCTTTCAGCCCTTCATGGGTGGCGATCCGCGGCGCCTTCCAGAACCGGCGCACGCGGTCGATATCCGCAGGCGTAAAACCCATATGGGCCGCCAGCTGGTTGGCGAGCCCGCCGACCTCGCGGCCGCCCATCGCATTGGGCTGTCCGGTCAGCGAGAACGGCGACGCGCCCGGCTTGCCGATCCGACCCGTCGCAAGATGGCAGTTGAGGATCGCATTGACCTTGTCGGTGCCTTGCGCAGACTGGTTGACGCCTTGCGAATACATCGTGACCACGCGCGGCGTGCTGGCAAACATCTGGAAGAACGCCGCGACATCAGGCTCGGACAGGCCGGTTGCCAGCGCGGTGGCGGCGACGCTGCCGGCCATGCTGCGCGCCCGCGCCATCGCGTCGTCGAAGCCTGACGTGTGGCGTTCGATGTAATCGCGGTCGAGCGCGCCATTGTCGGCGAGGTGCACCAGCAAGCCGCTGAACAGCGCGGTGTCGGTGCCCGGCTTCAACCCCAGAAACAGATCGTCATCGCCGACCGTATCGGTCCGGCGCGGATCGATCACCACGATGCGGGCGCCGCGGCTCTGCTTGTTGACCAGCATGCGCTGGTACAGCACCGGATGGCACCAGGCCGCATTGGAGCCGACCAGCACCAGCAAATCGGCCTCGTCGAGATCTTCGTAACAGCCGGGCACCGTGTCCGCCCCGAACGCGCGGCGATGGCCGGCGACCGATGACGCCATGCACAGCCGTGAATTGGTGTCGACATTGGCGCTGCCGACGAATCCCTTCATCAGCTTGTTGGCGACGTAATAGTCTTCGGTCAGCAACTGCCCCGAGAGATAGAACGCGACGGCGCCGGGGCCGTCGCGTGCGATGATGTGCTGGAACCGGTGCGCGACATGGTCGAGCGCGTCGCTCCAGGCCACGCGCTCCATGGTCCCATTGTCGCAGCGGATCATTGGATGCAGCAGGCGATTTTCCAGGCCCAGCGTCTCGCCGAGCGCCGAGCCCTTCGAGCACAGCCGGCCGAAATTCGCCGGGTGCTCGGGATCGCCCGAGATCGCCGCCCCGCCCCGGCCGTCGGGCGTCGCCAGCACGCCGCAACCGACGCCGCAATAGGCGCAGGTGGTCTTGGTGGCGCGCAGATGGGGATCGACGGCGGTCATGCGAGCAACCGGCTCATGCTGCCTCTGAACGGATCGCGAGCGAACGGCCGAACATCATGTCGGCGCGAATGCGCGCGGTGGACTGACGGGTGCGGATCAGTTCGAGATACCAGAGCGCGTCGCTGACATCGCCGATCAGCACCGCGCCGGTCAGCCGTCCGTCCGCGACCACGAGCTTCTTGTAGGTGCCGCAGTTGAGATCGCTGAGCACGATGGTCTCGGAGCCCTCAGTGCCCACGAAATCACCCGCAGAGAACACGCTGACGCCAGAGACCTTCAGATTGGTCGCCACGATGCTGCCGCCATAAGAGGCGTCGCTGCCGGCGAGATGCCGCGCCAGTACGCGCGCCTGCTCATAGGCCGGCTCGACCAGGCCGTAGCAGATGCCGCGGTGTTCGGCGCATTCGCCGATCGCAAAGATGTCAGGCGAGGCGGTTTGCAGATGGTCATCGACGACGACGCCCCGGTTGACGGCGATGCCGGCTTCTTTTGCCAACGCGATGTTCGGCCTGATGCCCGCCGCGAAGATCACGGCATCGGCATCGATACGGCGGCCGTCCGTCAGTTCGACGCCCTCGACCCGGGTTTCGCCATGGATGCGCGCAGTATTGGCGTTGAGCAGTATCTCGATGCCCTTGCGCTCGACCAGCGATTTCAACAGTTCCGCGGCGGGCGCATCGAGCTGGCGCTCCATCAGCCGATCCATCAAATGAACCAGCGTCACCGGCGCGCCGGCCTTGGCGAGCCCGTAAGCCGCTTCCAGTCCGAGCAAACCGCCACCCACCACCACGACGCGCTTCTTCTGCGCGGCCAGCGTCAGCAGGAGATCGACGTCGCGGCTGTCGCGAAACGTGTGCACGCCGGCAAGATCGGCGCCGGGCACGTTGAGCCGCAACGGCGACGAGCCCGTGGTCAGGATCAGTTTTGAAAACGGGATGCTTTCCTCGTTCGCGATCTTGACTTCGCGCCGACCGACATCGACCTCGGTGGCCCGGCAGCCATATTTCAGGGTGACGCCGCGATCGCGCCACCATGAAGCGGGCCTGAGCTCGATGTCGTGCGAGGCGGTCTCGCCGGCGAGAACCGACGACAGCAGCACGCGATTATACGCAAGCCGCGGTTCGTCCCCGATGACGGCAATGGCGTAGCGCCCGAGCGCAACCTTGGCCAGTTCGTCGACCAGACGCGCGGCAGCCATTCCGTTGCCCACAATGACCAGCGGCTCGCTCATGGCGTATCCTCACTCGGCGGCTTGAGCGCTGCCGTAGGCTTCCGAAATCATGTAACCGGACAGCGTGCCGTAGGCGGCGGTCCAGGCGGATGCCGTTTCCGGCGTCCAGGCGTCGCCGAGCCCCTTTTCCAGGGTCCACAGCAGGGCGCCGCCAACGACGGGATAGTGCTCGGCCTTTGCGCCGTAATTGACATGGCGCTTGGCGAGCGCGCTCGCGGCGGGGAGCACGGCTTCGAGGTTGGTCAGTCCGCCCACGACGACGGCGAGCGTCGCCATCAATTTCTTGCGCTGTTCGGTCATGTCGTCCGGAAACATCGCCCGGACGCCGGGGGCCACTTCAAACAGGCGGCCGTAGAACAAAACCGCCGCCTGCTCGGAAATCGGCGCGACCTTGGCGAAGCTTTGTTGCACGAGTTTGACTTGCTCTGGCGTCATGTCGTTCTCCTGCCTCTTCCAAAGCTTTGCCCCGTTCGGGAGCGAAATCCTTCGCCCCGGCGGGAGCGAAATCCTTCGCCCCGGCGGGAGCGAAATCCTTCGCCCCGGCGGGAGCGAAGTCCTTCGCCCCGGCGGGAGCGAAGTCCTTCGCCCCGGGGAGCAAAGCAAGAACTACGCCGCTTCGACGAAGCGATGCCGCTCGTAAAGGAATTCGAGCACGCGCTGCCGGCACTTGAGGTAACCGGGGTTGGTTGCGAGCTCGAGCCGCTTGCGCGGACGCGCCAGCGGCACTTCCAGCACTTCGCCGATCCGCGCGCTCGGCCCGTTGGTCATCATCACGATGCGGTCCGACAGCAGCACGGCCTCGTCGACGTCATGGGTGATCATCAGGATGGTGTTGCCGAGCTTCTGATGCAGCGCCATCACCGAGTCCTGCAGATGCGCGCGGGTCAGCGCGTCGAGCGCGCCAAAGGGCTCGTCGAGCAGCAAAACCTTCGGCTCCATCGCCAGCGCCCGCGCGATACCGACGCGTTGCTTCATGCCGCCGGAGATTTCCGACGGGCGCTTGTCCTTGGCGTGGGCCATCTGCACGAGGTTGAGATTGTGCATCACCCAGGCATCGCGCTCGCTGCGGGTCTTGCTCGAAGCGAACACCTTGTCGACGCCGAGGCGGACGTTTTCATAGACGGTCAGCCAGGGCAGCAGGCTGTGGTTCTGGAACACCACTGCGCGATCCGGTCCCGGCGAATTGACTTCGCGGTTTTCCAGCAGCACGCAGCCATTGGTGCAGTCGGTAAGGCCGGCCACGATATTGAGCAGCGTGGACTTGCCGCATCCGGAATGGCCGATGATCGAGACGTATTCGCCCTTGTCGATCGTCAGGTTGATTTCCTTCAGCACCTCGGTCGTGGCATTGCCGCGGGTGAAGGTCTTGTCGATGTGGTCGAGCTTCAGATAAGCGTGCATGATTATGTTTCCTTCAGCCTGCGGAAGTGCCGCGGGTCACGATCTTGCCCAGTCCTGCGATCAAGCGATCGAGCACGAAGCCGATGATGCCGACATAGAACAGCGCCAGGATGATTTCGCTGATGTGCGAGGAGTTCCAGGCGTCCCAGATGAAGAAGCCGATGCCGACGCCGCCGATCAGCATCTCGGCCGCGACGATCGCGAGCCAGGACAGGCCGATGCCGATGCGCAGGCCCGTGAAGATGTAGGGCGCCGCGGCCGGGATCATGATCTTGCCGAAGAACTCCAGCGGATTGAGCTGCACCACGGCGGCGACGTTGCGGTAGTCCTGCGGGATGTTGCGGATGCCGACCGCGGTGTTGATGATGATCGGCCACACCGAGGTGATGAAGATGACGAAGATCGCCGAGGGCTGGCCGTCGCGGAACGCGGCGAGCGACAGCGGCAGCCACGCCAGCGGCGGGATGGTGCGCAGCACCTGGAACAAGGGATCGAGCCCGCGCATCGCCCAGACCGATTGGCCGACCAGCGTGCCGAGCGCGACGCCGACGATCGCAGCGATCGAATAGCCGAGCGCGACGCGCTGCAGACTTGCGGAAAGATGCCAGAACAGGCCCTTGTCGATGCCGCCACGATCGAAGAACGGATCGAAGATCAGCTCCTTGGTGTCCTTGAACACGCGCGAGGGCGGCGGCAGGGTCGAACCGGTGCGGCGGCAGACCAGCTCCCAGAACAGCATCAGGAGCGCGATCACGATCAGCGGCGGCACGACGCGTACCGCGGTGTCCTTTGCCATCTTGGCGTATTTTTCGGCGCGCGGCGGACGCTTCGGCGTCATCGACACGACCGGGGTGACAGCCGAGGCAGCCGCAGGCGCAACAATCGCGGTGGCGGGCTCGGTCTTGATCGCTGGCATATTCATGGGAAATGCGTCTCCGTATTTAAATGGCCGGCCGCACGCCAAGGCGTGCGGCCTCACCTGGATCAGACATCAGCACGCTTGATGGACAGGGACTTCAGGTACGCAGCCGGATCTTCCGGATCGAACACTTTGCCGTCGAAGAAGGTCTCCTTGCCGCGCGACTTCGAGGTCGGAATATCCGCAGCCGCCACGCCGAGCGCCTTCGCGGCATCGCGCCAGATGTCTTCGCGGTTGACCTTGGCGATCAGCGCCTTGGAATCGTACCCGGGCTCGAACTTGCCCCAGCGGATGTCCTCGGTCATGAACCACAGATCGTGGCTCTGGAACGGATAGGAGGCGTGGTCGCGCCAGTACTTCATGATGTGCGGTGAGTTCTCGACCACCTTGCCGGTGCCGTAGTCGAACTTGCCCTTGGCGCGATCGAGAATGTCCTCGACCGGGCAGTTGATCCACTGCCGCTTGCCCATGATGGTGGCGAGTTCTTCCTTGTTCTCCATCTTGTCGCACCATTGCTGCGCCTCCAGCACCGCCATGGTGATGGCTTTCGCGGCGTTCGGGTTCTTGTCGACCCAGGCCGAGCGCATCGCGAACGACTTCTCGGGGTGCTTGTTCCAGATCTCGCCGGTGTTGACCGCGGTGTAGCCGATCTTCTGATGCACGAGCTGGCCGGGCCAGGGCTCGCCGACGCAGAAGCAGTCCATGGTGCCGACCTTCATGTTGGCGACCATTTGCGGCGGCGGCACCGTAATGGTTTCGATGTCCTTGTCGGGGTCGATGCCGCCGGCGGCGAGCCAATAACGAAGCCAGAGATCGTGGGTGCCGCCCGGGAACGTCATCGCCGCCTTGATCGGCTTGCCGGCAGCCTTCTTCTTTTCCAACGCTTCCTTGAACGACTTAACGTCGATCCCGACCTTGAGATCGGCATATTCGGCGGCGACCGAGATGCACTGCGCGTCGAGATTGAGCCGCGCTAGGATGTACATCGGCGTCGGCTGGTTGTTCTGCGTCACCTTGCCGGCCGAGATCAGGTACGGCATCGGCGTCAGGATGTGTGCGCCATCGATGCCGTTGCCTTCCGATCCCAGTACGAGGTTGTCGCGCGTGGTGCCCCAGGAGGCCTGCTTCTGCACGTCGACATCGGGCATGCCGTGTTTGGCGAACAGGCCCTTGTCCTTGGCCACGAACAGCGCGCCGGCATCGCTGAGCGCGATGAAGCCGAGCTTGGCTCCCTTCACTTCGGGCCCCGCCCCTTGCGCAAAGGCGCCGGCCGGGAAGTTCAGCTTGGCCGCGGCCAGCAACGCCGCCGTGCCGGCGGTCGCTTTCAGAAGCCGGCGGCGGCTGAGGCCGCGTGAGGTCGGATGGGTGGGCTTCGTCATGGGTATAGCGCTCCTTTGCGTCTGAACGGGCCGTCCGATTGGTGCCGCCGCGCGAGGCGCAAAAAGGCGCGTTCCGGGGAGGCCCCGGAATGGCGGCGATACAATTCGGATGAGTGGTCTCAAGGGACGGCATCAATGGCGTCAGCACTAACTATTCAAGCTTCGTGCCAAGCCCTTTTCAGCGAAAAAAGCCTAATTATTTCAATTAATTGATGATTTGGCGAGGTGACGCCGAAGGCTAGCTAGTCGCATTCTAAATTTGCGATTCGCTCAATTCTTGTGCGGCGCACAAGAATTGAGCAGATGCAAAAACAGTGGTTTCAGGCGTGCTCGGTGGCCTTATCAGTTGTCTTGTCAGTCGTCTTCGCCATCATCGGTTTTGGGGCGGCGCCATCGCCCGCTTTCATCCTGAACTCGTAGGTCATCAGGTGCCACGGTGCGGCCGCGGGCTTGCCGTCCGGCATGACCGCGTCGGTGCGCTTTTCGATCTTCGCGACCAGCTCGTCCTTGACGCCGAACACCACGTCGGAATCGAGATATTTGTCGCCTTCCATGAACACATGGGTGATCAGCGGCTGATAGCCGGGCGCATCGACCAGGAAGTGCACATGCGCCGGCCGCATCGCGTGCCGCCGGGTCTGGATGATCATTTCGCCGACCGGACCGTCGGTCGGGATCGGATAGCTGCACGGCAAAATGGTGCGGAAGAAGAACCGGCCATCGGCATCGGTGACGAAGCGCGCCCGCGACGAGGGGCCCTCCGTCGCATAAGACGCCTTCTGTGAATCGTAATAGCCCTCGTCGTCGGCGTGCCAGATATCGACGGGAACATTCGCCAGCGGCTTGCCGGCGAGGTCGGTGACACGGCTTTGCACGAACATCCGCTCGCCCGGCAAATTGGCCGAGACATCGGTGCCGTGCGGCATCACCTTGTGTTCGCCGACATAGAACGGCCCGAGCACGGTGGTCTCGGTGGCGCCTTCGCGTTCGCGATGATTGACGGCGTCGACCAGCATCGAGACCCCGAGCACGTCGGAGAGCAGGATGAACTCCTGGCGGATCGGGGTGCACTTCTGACCGGTCCGGGTCAGGAAATCGATCGCGTATTCCCATTCCTCGAAGGTGAGATCGGTCCGGCTGACATAATCGTGCAGCGATTTCACCAGTTCCTGCAGCAGGAATTTCGCCCGCGGATCCGGCGTGTCTTCGAAGCTGCGGATCACGGCGGCGGTCAGTTCGGTCTCGTTGAATTGGGGCATTTGGCTGTCCTGCGGGGTGCATGGTGGCTGGGTCAAGCCTACACCACCGTACCGCACGGGGTAAGCGTAGGCGGTTGGAACGGGGCACACTTTTCGGCTATCAAGGCTCCCTCGCCAGCCGGAGATCAGCCCTGATGTTAGCCCCTACCCCCGCCACGCCCGAGTCTGCCGGAATGTCGAAGCCGGCGCTTGACCGTCTCGAGAACCATCTGAAGCAGCGCTACATCGACGCCGGCCGCTTCCCGGGAACGCAAGTCCTGATCTACCGCCGCGGCAAGGTCGTGCACTCGACCGTGCAGGGCTTTGCCGATATCGAGCGCAAGGTCCCGGTCAAGGACGACACCATCTTCCGCATCTATTCGATGACCAAGCCGATCACGAGCGTGGCGTTCATGATGCTGCTCGAAGAGGGCCGCGTCGCGCTCGACGAGCCCGTCCATAAATACATTCCGGAATGGAAGAACCTCGGCGTGTTCCAGGCCGGCACCTTCCCGGCCTTCCTGACCCGGCCACCGTCGCGGCCGATGCTGATCGTGGACCTGTTGCGCCACACCTCGGGTCTTACTTATGGCTTCCAGCAGCGCTCCAATGTCGACGCCGCCTATCGCGAAAACAAGATCGGCGAGGTCATCAAGGCCGGCACGCTGCAAAGCATGATCGAGGACCTCGCCAAGATCCCGCTGGAATTTTCGCCGGGCGAAGGCTGGAACTATTCGGTTGCCACCGACGTGGTCGGCTATCTGATCGGCAAAATCAGCGGCATGCCGTTCGAGCAGTTCCTGAAGGAACGCATCTTCAATCCGCTCGGCATGAACGACACCGACTTCTTCGTGCCGGCGGACAAGGCGCACCGGTTCGCAGCGTGCTATTCCGCCGGCGTACAGATCGGCATGACGGCCGGCGAGGCCACATTGAAGCTGCAGGATGACCCGGCTACGAGTTCGTTCCTTACCCCCCCCTCCCTCGTCTCCGGCGGAGGCGGCCTGTGCTCGACGGCGGCCGACTATCTCACCTTCTGCCGGGCGCTCCTCAATGGCGGCGAGCTTGGCGGCGTCAGGCTCATCGGGCCTAAGACGCTCCACTTGATGACGTCGAACCATCTGCCCGGCGGGTTGGATCTACCCGGCATGTCGCGTTCGCTGTTCAGCGAAGCCGCCTATAACGGAATCGGGTTCGGTCTCGGCTTTGCCGTCACCATGCACCCGGCGCAGACGCTGATTCCCGGCAGCCCCGGCGAATACAACTGGGGCGGTGCGGCAACGACGTCGTTCTTCATCGATCCTGCGGAAGAACTGATCACGATCTTCATGACGCAGGTGCTGCCGTCGAGCGCCTATCCGCTGCGTCGCGAGTTGCGCACCCTGGTGTATTCGGCGATCACCGACAGCAATCTTTGAAGCACAGCGTTCCGTCCCGCGGCGCGCACGATCGCCGCGGGGATTTCCGATTACTTCAGCATCTCCGGCACGATCAGGCGCGGCAAGAACAGCGATACGCTGGGCCAGATGATCAGCGCCGCCAGCACCAGCAGCATCGGTATCAGCATGATGACCGTGTCCTTGAGCGCATAGCGCAGCCGCACCCCCGCAATCGAGCACGCGATCATGAGGCACAGGCCGTAAGGCGGTGTCACCAGCCCGAACGCCAGCGAGACGATCGAAATGATCGCGAACTGCACCGGGTGCAGATCGACCGATCGCGCCAGCGGCTCCAGCACGGTACCGACGATCACGATCGCCGGAATGGCGTCGAGGAAGCAGCCGACGACCAGGAAGCAGAAGGCGATGAAGAAGCCCGCCGCGATCGGTCCCATACCCCAGGTCGAGACGTTGGCGAGCAACCCCTCCGGAATCTTGTAATAGGCCAGCAGCCAGCCGAATGCGCTCGCCGTGCCAATGCAGAACAGCGCGACCCCGGCCAGCCGTCCGGTGTCGAGCAAAGCCTTGTAGAGCTCCTTGGCGCCGGTTTCCCGGTAAAAGAAGGTCGACAGCGCCACCGAATACAGCACCGCGACGCAGGCGGATTCGGTCGCCGTGAACCAGCCGAGGAGAATACCGCCGACGATGATGAACGGCGTTACCAGCGCTGGAATCGAACGCCAGAGCGAGCAGCGCATCTCCACCCAGCTGGACTTTGGATAGGTCGGATAACCACGCCGGACTGCATAAATATGCACGGTTGCCATCTGCGCGCCCGCGATCAGCAATCCCGGCACGATGCCGGCCAGGTACATCGCCGCGATCGATGTCGAGATCAGCCCGCCCCACACGATCATCAGGATCGACGGCGGGATGATGACCGCGAGCACCGCCGACACCGCGGTGATGGCGATCGAGAACGAGAGGTCGTAACCCTCCTTGGTCTGGGCATCGATGAAGATCTTCGACTGGCTCGCCGCATCCGCGGTCGAGGAGCCGGAGATGCCAGCGAAGAACACCGACAGCACCACGTTGATCTGCGCCAGCGAGCCCGGCCAGTGCCCGACCATCGCGCGCGACAGCGCCACCAGCCGGTCGGTAATGCCGCCGATGCTCATCAGGTTCGCCGTCAGCAGGAAGAACGGCACCGACAGCAGGATGAAAGAATTGTAGGCGTTGAAGGTTTCCTGCGCGAGCATCATCATCGACAGCCGCGGCTCGATCAGCAGGATCGGCAGGCAGGCGAGCCCGAGCGCGAAGGCGACCGGTACGCGGATGATCAGCAGCCCGATGAAGGTGCCAAACAATACCAGCGCGGCCTCGCCGGAGGAGAGAACACTGCCGCTCATCGCTGAGCCCCCATCAGGATTCGCATTTCATCGACGATCTGTTCGCCCGCGAACGCGATCCATGTGAAGCCTGCCACCGGCCATGCGACGTGAATTAGCCAGAGCGGCAGATCGGCCAGCTCCGAAGTCCTGTTCCAGGCAAAGCGCGTGAACTCGATGCCCGCCCACACGAACACCAGCGCCAACGCCAGGATGCCGAGGCGCGCCAATATCCGCACCGCGGCCTCGGAGCGCCGCGACAAATCGGGCCACACATCGACTTCGAAATGCTGCGCCTCCCTGACGCCGACCATGGCCCCGATCATGATGGTCCATATGAACAGGAACCGCGCCATTTCCTCGGTCCAGATGTAGGACGGGATGAAGGGCGTATAGCGCGAGATGATCTGCAGCGTGACGGGAATGACCAGGATGCCGACGCAAGCCGCCAGCAGGATTTCCAGCAATTTGCCATAGGCGCGCGTCAGTCGCCGCCACAGAGACGGGTTGAAATCGATCGGCAGTTCGGTCATTGGCGCCCCCGCGCGGTAATACTCATCGAACGGGGCAAGCGGTGAAGCTTGCCCCGAAACTCCGGTCTGCGACGCGCAGCCGTCTTATTTGGGCATGATCTTTTCGGAAAACCGGTACCCACTTTTCCGGATCATGCCCTAGGCGATGTTGATTTTTTCGAAGATGCCCTCGGCGCCGATTTCCTTGGCGTAGGTGGCCATCACAGGATCGGCGAGCTTCTTCATGGCGTCGCGCTCCTGGAACGGAACGCGCTTGAGCTTGCCCGCCTTCTCCAGCGCGTCGAGCTTGATGACTTCCTCGCTGGACTCGAGCTTGCGGCCGAAATCACCGGCCTCCTTGCCCGCTTTCATGATGGCGTCCTGCAGATCCTTGGGCAGGGTCTTGAGCGTCTTCACCGAGAAGCAGATCGGCCGGATCGAGACCGCGTGCTCGGTCAGATTGAGGTGCGGCGCCACTTCGTAGAACTTCATCGCCTCGACGCCGGCGGCTTCGTTCTCGCCCGCGGCGATCACGCCATTCTGGATGGCGTTGTAGACTTCGTTATAGGCGATCACCGTCGGGCTCATGCCGACGGCTGCGAACGTCTTCGACCAGATCGGCGCACCCTGCACGCGCACCTTGAGGCCCTTGAGGTCGGCCAGATTCTTGCACGGCTTGTTGGCGAAGATGTTGCGGATGCCGCCGCCGGAATAGCCGACCAGCACCACCTCGGCCTTCGCGGCGACTTCGTCGGCGATCGGCGCCAGGATATTCGCTTCAACGACCTTGTTCATGTGGTCGATGCCCTTGAACACAAAGGGCGCATCGATGAACGGCGCCGCCTTGGCGAAGGTCGACATGTGGGCCGGCGAGACGATGCCGTAATCGACCGCTTTGCCCTGCGACATGTACTCGAAATACTGCTTCTCGAGACCGAGGGACGAGTTCTTGTGCAGCGTGAAATTGACGGGCTTGCCGTAATACTTCTTCACCAGCTCTTCGAACCGAACCAGCGCCTTGGTAAACGCGTGGTCGTCGTTGAACTGCACGGCGCCGTTCAGCGTGACAGGCGCCTGCGCCTTCAGGATGGATGGCATTCCAAGAACGCCCGCGGCCGCTGTCGCACCGAGCCCAGCCAATACTGTTCTGCGATTCATGTTGTCCCCTCCCTGAGCCCCGCCCTTGTACCGGGTCGTGGGCTTTGCCGACGTTGCGGCTTGCAATTTTCGGAGCGTATTCAAAAGAACGCTGCGATGGAAGCTAATTCCAATGCGCGGATTGAACAGCATAATGCTGCAGCGTACGGAATGATGCGGCGCACCACGCAGGCCACCGCTCCGCCGGTCACGAACGCGAAATCGGACTAAAATCCTTGGCGGATGCCGGCTGCTTCTCCTATGCTCGCGGCGGTTGGGGGCCGATCCGGGACGAGCATTGCCAAAGCTTTCACTGCCGATGCGTCTCGTCCTTCTGGTGGCGGGAACCACGCTGCCGCTGATCATTTTCGCGGCCGGCATCGTTTTCAATAATTACGGCCAGGACCGCAAGGACGCCACGCAGCGCGTGCTCGAAACCGTACGCGGCATCCGCCTCGTGCTCGATGCCGAAATGCAGCGCATGACCGGCGGGCTCCAGGTGCTGTCGCTGACCAACGCGCTGCGGGACCGCGACTTCGACGGTTTCCGTCGCATCGCTACCGGTTTCCTCGAACAATACGGCAGGGACGGCGTGGTGCTGGTGGCGGACCGCGAAGGTCGCCAGCTGTTCTCCTCGGTCACGCCTGACACCGCCACCCTTCCGCTGCGCAACAACCTTGACCTTGTCGAGAAGGTGTTCGCGACCAAGCGTCCATACTACTCGAACCTGTTCACCGGCGTGGTCAAGAAGGGGCTGATCGTGACGGTCGAAGTGCCGGTCATTCGCGACGGCGAGGTGATCTACGACATCTCGTTCAGCCCGCCGATCGAGATTTTCCAAGAGATGATCGAAAAGCAGCTTCCGGGCAAGGACTGGACGATTTCGATCTTCGACGGCGAAGGCACCAATTTCGCGCGTGTACCGAACCCGCAGAACACCATCGGCCAGCGGGCATCGCCGTCGCTCTATGCGGAGCTGTTCCGCAAACCCGAGGGGACCTTTGCGACCGTGTCGCTCGAAGGCGTGCCGCTGATCACCGGCGTTGCGCGCTCCTCGCTCACAGGCTGGACGGTCGCCGGCGGGATTGCGGAAAGCTCGCTGGTCGCGCCCCTGTGGCGCAGTCTCGCGATCACCAGCGTGATCGGGGGCGTGCTGCTGCTGGTCGGCCTTGCCTTTGCGGTGCGGATGGCGACGGCGATTGCCCGCGGCGAGATGCTGCACGATCTCCTGATCGACGAGCTCAACCACCGCGTCAAGAATACGCTCGCGATCCTGCAGTCGATCACCACCCAGACCTTCCGCAGCGCCAGCCGGGCAGAGCGCGAGAAATTCGAGGGCCGGCTGGGTGCGCTCGCCGAAGCGCATAATCTGTTGAGCCAGGAGAAATGGCAGGGCTCCGAGTTGCAGGACGTCATCGCACGGGTTCTCAAGCCCTATCTGCTCAACAATCCGGATCGGGTGCGGATGTTCGGACCGATGGTGCCGCTATCGCCGCGGCTCGCCGTGGTGCTGTCGATGATCGTGCACGAGATAGCGACCAATGCCGCAAAATACGGTGCGCTGTCGAACGACAGTGGAACCGTTGCGCTGGATTGGGAGATCATCGCGCAAAGCGATGGCCGCAAACTTCGGATGATCTGGACCGAATCCGGCGGGCCGCACGTTTCTGCGCCGGTGCAGCGCGGTTTCGGCTCGCGCCTGATCGAGCGCAGCGCGCGCGACCAGCTCGGCGGCGAAGCCACCGTCGACTTTCTGCCGCGCGGCGTCGTCTGCACGGTGACCGCAGCGCTCGAGCAGGAGACTTGAGCGGACGGCGATTTCGACCGCGACGAGCCGCGGCGCGTGTTCGAAGGGCGGAACCGGTGGATGTCACCGCAGGTGGAGCCGGGATGGGGTTGCCCGCAACCAAAGAGCGACAACGAGTCGCACCGGCAAAGGCGCCGTGCAGGTCGACCGGTCGAGGAGTTTTTGCGCAGGCCTATCGGGCCGAAGGCAGCGCTTATTTGATGAGCTTCAAATAAGGCGGCAACCGCGGGCCCGGTGCGGCCTTGGTGGTCTGCGCAGCCTGAGCATCCGTCACCATCAGGTCGCACAATGCCTTGAGTTCGGAATCCGTCACCCGATGCAGTTCCATCCGAAGCTCGAGAATGGCCAGTGACAGCAATCTCGCGGTCTCCGGGCTGGCCTTATCCATCAGAAACGCCCGGCATTCCTCCAGCGTTGCGAGGAGCGACAGCAATCGTTCTTCTGAATGGGCCGCCGGCATTTTGTCAGTTCCCGAGCTTGCAAGGTAGATTGGAGGCGGTCCGGATCGTCGCTTCATGAGCCTCTCCACGAAAAGGCACCAAAATAATTCGGCCGCTGTCACGCAATGGATCGTGTGAGAGCCTGACCTGATGATCCCGAAGTTTTACTCAATTGTCCAGCGCGCTATCGATTTGAAAATCGTATCGACCGTGCTGTATTTTTCTAAATATCACGGTTGAGGCATGCGCGCGATACAAGCCACGGGAAGTCTTCGCATACACCTAAAGCGGTATTTCATCAGCCCACAACCCGCCACAAATATCCGTAGAAGTACCGGGTACACAGGCGCTACACGGTAAGTATGCTCCCAAAATCTGTGGCAAGTGAACTCGCGGTGGTTGTAGTTTGTCGAATAGTTTGCCAAATGTACGGGTGCGGGGTTTTGCTAAATTATGCCCCGGGCGCCAATGGCTGGAGGCAGTCGACGGCGCCGGTATCAGGGTGTTTCCAATGCGCAAATGCGTTTGGCTACCATCCCGCAATCACTCGATATCCCGTGGTTCTAACGACGAACTCACGATCCTGACGAACTTAACGCGGTAAATGCGGATGAACCCCTGGCTTGATCGCTCAGGGTTTCCCGATCGAAGGACGGTAAAACCAGAATGAAAACATCAGCAGCAAAGAAGATGAAGCAGCGCAGTGCCGGCAAACCCGACATTGAATTGGGCAAGCGGATTCGCCTGCGGCGTGTTGAGCAGAAAATCTCGCAAGCAGAGCTTGGCGACAAGCTCGGCGTCAGCTTCCAGCAGGTCCAGAAGTACGAGAAGGGCGTCAACCGTGTCGGCGCAGCTCGTCTTCAGCAGATCGCTACCGCGCTCGATGTGCCCGTCACCTTCTTCTACGACGGCGACGGCAAGGCGCGTGAGGTCGAGAGCCTGCTGTTCCTCGACAGCGCTTTCAGCCTGCGGTTGTTGCGAGCCTACAGCAAGATCAAGGACCAGACCGTACAACGTCAGCTGGTGTCCTTGATGGAATCGATCGCAGCGAACGAAGGCTGATCGGTCGCCTGGTGTTTTCGCGCGGACCGGGGGCCGGTTCGCGCGAAGAACACGCGTGAAAAAAAGTATGCGTCAAAAAAATACGCCGCGAACAACCACGCCTCCAACAAATCGACGTCTTCGACAAATAGACCCCGCTGCAACAAATAGAGCCCGGTTGTGACCCTGTCAGAACGGCTCTAGCTTCCGGCGCCGCGCACGCGATCGATCAA
This sequence comes from Bradyrhizobium sp. AUGA SZCCT0177, assembly GCF_018130125.1. NCBI lineage: Bacteria > Pseudomonadati > Pseudomonadota > Alphaproteobacteria > Hyphomicrobiales > Nitrobacteraceae > Bradyrhizobium > Bradyrhizobium sp. AUGA SZCCT0177. Next base: position 113,710 of record NZ_JAFCMA010000011.1, read on the forward strand.
CCCAAGCGGATCGTCCGGCACCCGAACGCCCCGCCTGGCCACGTGCTGGTCCGGCCGCGACAACACCAGACCCGACAGCACCAGACCGTTGCCATCATCGGTGGCAATGTCCGCTCCCTCGACATCGAGCACCCCAAGCGGCACACCCCTTAAGCGCGTCGCCGCTTCGAGCGCCGCGACGTCTGCGGCTGAATCGAACCTCAACAGCGTAAACCCCTCGCCCATGGCGTCGTAAATCGAACTGCCGTCGGCGCGCCGGAAATACGGCGTACGGCAGCCCGGGACCGTCGAGGGCGTATGGCGTATAGAGGCTCGTCGTGTAGGCCGGATGGAGTCATTCTTCTTGTCTGTTGCGAGCCACCATGGCACGCCACAGCGAAAACGCATGGCAGGATTGGTCTTGATTCCGGACCTTGCCCGGGGTCGCTGAACCATGGCACGACAGCCGGAAGCTTCCTGAACCCGGACTGGAGTCCGAGCGATGCTAGATGTTCCCAGCAACACCGAAAATTCCTACGCCGACGGCAAGATCCTGCAGAGCGTCAGCGACGGCGTCGGGGTCATCACCTTCAACAATCCCGAGAAGCGCAACGCCATGTCGCTCGAGATGTGGGAAGGGCTCGGCAGCGCGCTGATCGAATTGCGCGACAATCCCGACATCCGCGTCGTGATCATGGCCGGCGCCGGCGACAAGGCGTTTGTCTCGGGCGCCGATATCAGCCAGTTCGAAAAGACCCGCCACAACGCCGAAGCCTCCGAAGAGTATTCCAGGCGCAGTGCCGCGCAGCGTGCGTTGCTGGCGGACTACCCCAAGCCGACGATTGCCTGCATCCGGGGCTTCTGCCTCGGCGGCGGCATGCAGGTCGCGATGCTGGCGGACATCCGTCTTGCGGCCGACAACAGCCAGTTCGGCATTCCCGCCGCCAAACTCGGCATCGCCTATGGCTATGACGGCCTCAAGCATCTGGTCTCGCTGGTCGGGCCGTCCTGGGCGCGGCTCATCATGTATACGGGCATGCGGATCGACTCCACCGAAGCGCTGCGGATCGGCCTCGTCGATCGCGTCTTGCCCGGGCCTGATTTGTGGGACGCGACCATGGAGATCGCACGCACGATTTCCGGCAACGCGCCGCTCGCGATCAAGGCCGCCAAGATCACCATCGCCGAGGTGCTGAAAGACGAAAGCCATCGTGACATGGAATCGATCAAGCAGATCGGCACCGCCTGCATGGACTCTGAGGATTTTCGCGAGGGGCGCACCGCGTTCATGGAAAAGCGCAAGCCGAAGTTCAAGGGTAAGTAACGGGAGCGCAGCGCCCTGTTCCGTCATTGCGAGCGAAGCGAAGCAATCCATGTCGCAGCAAAAGGAAGAATGGATTGCTTCGTCGCGGAGCCTGTCATCGGGCGCGCATTCGCGCGACCCGTTGGCTCCTCACAAATTGGCTCCTCGCAAAGACGAAATCCCCTACAACGCCGCCAATACCGCCTTGGTAATATCCGCGGTGCCGTTGCCGCCGCCGAATTCCATCGGCTTGATTCCGTCCGCATAGGCCTTGTCGACCGCGCGCTCGATGCGCTCGCCGGCTTCGGCGACGTTTTCGAGACCGTGCTTGTCGGCGAGCCAGTCCAGCATCATCGCCGCCGAAAGGATCATGGCCGTTGGATTGGCCTTGCCCTGCCCCATGATATCGGGCGCCGTGCCATGGCAGGGCTGGAACACCGCATGGCGGTCGCCGATATCCGCCGATGGCGCCATGCCGAGGCCACCGATCAGGCCGGCGGCGAGGTCGGAAAGAATATCGCCGAACATGTTCTCCGTCACCATGACGTCGAAATCCCAGGGGCGCTTGACCATCATGAGTGAACAGGCATCGACGTAAACCCGTTCGGCCCTGACATCGGGGTGGCGCTTGGCGGCCTCGTCGAACATCGCGCGGAAGAACGCGAACGCCCTGAACACATTTGCCTTGTCGACACAGGTTAGCCCGCCATTCGCCCGCCCGCGCGCCTTGCGGCGTTCGGCGAGACGGAACGAAAACTCGAACAGCCGCTCCGAGGTCTTGCGGGTGATGACGAGCGTCTCGCGCGCTTCGGTGTCGGTCACGACGCCCTTGCCCATCGACGCGAACAGGCCTTCAGTGGATTCCCTGATCAGAACAAGATCGATGCCCTTCTGATCGGCGCCGACGATCGGGCTCGGCACGCCTGGAATCAGCCGTGCTGGGCGCACGCCGGCATAGAGATCGAAATGCATGCGCAGTTCGATCTGCGGCGCGATCTCGGTATTGTCGGGGTAGCGTACCGACGGCAGACCGCAGGCGCCGAGCAGGATGGCGTCGGCTTCTTCGCACAGCCGCACCGTACTGTCCGGCATCGATTTTCCCGTCGCCAGATAATTATTGGCGCCAGCCGGCGCGTCGGTGAAGCGAAATTTCAGATCCGTTGTCGCCTCGATCTTTCGCAAGACTTCGAGCGCCGGGGCCATCACTTCAGGGCCGATGCCATCGCCGCCGAGTACGGCGATGTGGAGTGCGTTATTGGCGGACATGGGAATTCCCGAATGGTTGAGGGAGTCGTTCCGGGGCGATGCAAAGCATCGAACCCGGAATCTCGAGATTCCGGGTCTGGTGCTTACGCACCACCCTGGAATGACGGAAGCCTACGGCGTCAGCACCGCGCGCCCGACCAGCTTGCCTTTTTGCAAATCGGTCAGCGCCTCGTTGGCTTTCGCGAGCGGCATTGTCGTTACCGGGATCGGCGCGATCTTCTTGGTGCGGACCAGATCGAGCAATTCCTGGGTTTCGCGCAAATTGCCGACATAGCTGCCCTGGATCGTGATGGCCTTGATCGGAATCAGCGGCAGCGCCCAGGTCGCCCCGCCGCCGAACAGGCCGACGATCACGAGCTTGCCGCCCTTGGTCAGGCAGTCGAATCCGAGCTGCGTGGTCTGGGCGTTGCCGACGAGGTCGATCACCGCGCGGATCGGCCCGCCCGCTTTTTTCTGCAGCTGCTCCAGAGCATCAGCGGCCTTGCCGTCGACGGTCGCAAGCGCGCCTGCCGCTTCGGCGGCTTCGCGTTTGCGCGCGTCGATATCGACCATGATCGCGCCCTTGCCGCCCATCGCCTTCAGCAGCGACAGCGCCATCAGGCCGAGGCCGCCGGCGCCGAAGATCACGATCGGCGTATGCAGGACGTTCTCGACCTTTTTCAGCGCGCTGTAGGTGGTGACACCGGAGCAGGCATAGGGCGCGGCGGTGACGGGATCGAGCCCGTTCAGGTTCAACAGATATTTCGGGTGCGGCACCGTCATGTGATCGGCGTAACCGCCGTCGCAATAGACGCCGAGCGAGTTCGGCTTGACGACGCACATGTTCTCGTCGCCGCCGACACAGGTCTCGCATTTACCGCAACCGAGCCAGGGATAGACCAGCGTGACGTCGCCGACCTTGAGGCCACCGGTCGCGGCCTTGGCGTCGGGACCGAACGCCAGGATCTCGCCGACGGTCTCGTGGCCCATCGTGCGCGGCAGCGAGACGCCGCGGTCTTTCAGCGACAGTGGCTTGCGCCCGTGGCCGAGATCGTAGCCGCCCTCCCAGATGTGGAGATCGCTGTGGCAGACGCCGGCTGCCTTCACCTTGATCAACACCTGCGATCCCGAGGGCTCCGGCGTCGGATGATCGACCTCTTTCAGGGGGGCATTGAACTCGGCGACCTGGAAACTCTTCATCGTTTCTCTCCGGATTCTTGTTCTTGAGCAGGCATTTTCTGGGGCGGACATTGCCACGTCTGCCCCAACGAGACAAACGTGCCAAAGCCGTCGATATTCAGATCAGCGGATGATGGCAAGCCACGAACTGCCCCGATGCCACGGCGCGTAGTTCCGGCACCTCGTCGCTGCATCGTTGATCCGCGCGAGGACAGCGGGTCCGGAAACGGCAGCCGGACGGCGGCGAAATCGGCGACGGCGGCTCGCCGATCGGCACGGTCTCGGCGGGGCGCACGTCCGGATCGGGCACCGGGATCGCCTCGATCAACAGCGCGGTATAGGGGTGCGCCGGTTTTGCGAACAGCTGCTCGGAAGGACCGACCTCGCACAACCGCCCGAGATACATCACCGCGACGCGGTCGCTCACCGCCTTCACCACGGCCAGATCATGCGCGATGAACAGCAGCGTCAAGCCATAGCGCGCCTTCATCTCCTCCAGCAGATTGAGGATCTGCGCCCGGATCGAAACGTCGAGCGCGGAGACCGGCTCGTCGCAGACGATGAATTCCGGATTGAGCACCAGCGCGCGCGCAATGCAGATGCGCTGGCATTGCCCGCCGGAGAATTCATGCGGCAGCCGTCCGACCACGAGCGCCGGATCAAGACCAACGGCGCTGAGCGCTTCGTCGACGAGCTGTTGGCGTTTGGCCGCATCCTTGACGCCCGAAATGATCAGCGGCTCGGCGATGATATCGCCGATCCGCCGCCGTGGGTTCAGCGATGCGATCGGGTCCTGGAAGATCAGCTGCACGCGCTGGCGCATCAGGCGCAGCGTATCGCCCTGCATCGCCGTGAGGTCCTGGCCGTCGAACAGCACCCGGCCCGAAACCGGCCGGCGCAGCTGCAGCACCGCGCGGCCGAGCGTCGACTTGCCGCAACCGGATTCGCCGACCAGCCCGAGCGTTTCACCGCGGGCGATCTGCAGGGACACGCCGGACACGGCATGCACGATCTTGTTGCCGACCGGATACTCAACGACGAGGTTATCGACGTCGAGCAGCGGGTCGTTTGAAACGGCCGATAAGGCTTGCTGCATCATGCGCCGGCACTCGCGCTGGCGTCGATCGGACGGAAGCAGGCAAATTGGTGACCGGGCGAGTCCGCTTCCTCAAGCCGCGGCTTCTCGACATGGCATTGGGCCCACGCATAGCGGCAGCGCGGCGAGAACGAACAGCCTTTCAGCGGCCGGGTCGGATCGGGTGGACGGCCCAGGATCGCCGGCAGCGGCGTGTGGGGCGCAGCGTCGATCTTTGGAAGTGCGGCAAGTAGCGCCTCGGTGTAGGGCATCCGCATTTTTTTGAACAAGGCTGGCGTCGGCGCACGCTCCACCACGCGGCCGGCATACATCACAGCGACTTCGTCGGTGCGACCCGCGACGACGCCGAGGTCGTGGGTGATCAGGATCATCGCCATGTGGCGGCGGCGCTGTTCGCGCGCCAGGAGATCGAGGATCTGCGCCTGGATCGTGACATCGAGCGCGGTGGTCGGCTCGTCCGCGATCAGCAGCTTCGGTTCGCACGACAGCGCGATCGCGATCGCTACCCGCTGCCGCATGCCGCCCGACAGCTGGTGCGGATATTGCGTCAGCCGCTGCTCCGGCGCGGGAATGCCGACCGCGGCGAGCAACTCGACGCTGCGTTTGATCGCCGCCCGGATATCGAGCTCGAGATGCTCCTGCAGCGTCTCGATCAACTGGGTGCCGATGGTCAGCACCGGATTGAGCGAGGTCATCGGGTCCTGGAACACGACCGCCAGCGAGCGCCCACGCAGCTTGCGCAGTTTCTCCGGTGACAACTGCAGCAGGTCCTGTCCGTCGAACATCACACGGCCGGAGAGTTTTGCTTTTTTCGGCAGCAATTGCAGGATCGCGCGGGACAGCATGGTCTTGCCGCAACCGGACTCGCCGACCACGCCGAGCGTCCGACCGGCGCCGACGGTGAGGTCGACATGGTCCACCGCGCGCAGATTGCCGCGCGGCGTCGGCAAATCGACGATGACATCCTCGACGGAAAGCAGCGTACTCTCTGTCACAGCGCGCCCTGACGAGGGTCGGTGAGCGCCCGCAGAGTGTCGCCGACCAGGTTAAAGGACAAAACGGTCAGGAACATCGCGATTGCGGGAATGAAGGCCAGCCGTGGCGCCATCTCGAGACTTTCGCGGCCCTCCCCGATCATACTGCCCCAGCTCGATATCGGCGGTGGCACGCCGAGGCCCAGGAACGACAATGAACCTTCGGCCACAATGGTGATGGCGACGGCGAGCAGGAAGAACGCAAACAACGGCAGCATGACGTTGGGCAGCAGCTCGCGCAGCAGGATGCGCGTATGCGTCGCGCCAAGCGCCTGTGCCGCGATCACGAATTCGCGGCGCGCCAGTGTCAGCGTTGCCGCCCGCGCCACCCGCATGAAGGCGGGAACGCCGAGCAGGCCGAGAATGAAGGTCAAATGCAGGATCGACTGCCCGAGATAGGCGGTCACGGCCAGCGCCAGGATCAGCGGCGGAAACGCCAGCAGCACATCCATGCTGCCGACCACCACCGACTCGAACCGGCCGCGGAAATACCCCGCCAGCATGCCGAGCGCGCCGCCGAAGGTGAGCCCGATGATCGGCGCAAACAGTCCCACAATCAGCGATATCCGCGCACCGTAGATCACGCGGGCGAGTTCGTCGCGGCCGAGGCCGTCGGTGCCAAGCCAGTGCTCTGCCGAGAACGGCGCGCGCTTTTCCAGCATGTCCATGTCGGTCGGGCTCGGCAGCGGCAGCACGTCGGCGAAGATCGCTACCGTAAACACGAACATCATCCAGACGATCGCCATCCAGAACAGCGGTCCGAGCCGGCGGCCACGCCGCGCCGGGACTTCCGCAACTGACGCGTCGATGCCGAGTTCAAGCGTGGCCATGGCGGATCCTCGGATCGAGCATGGCGTAGAGCATATCGACGATGAAGTTGATCAGCACGAACCCTGCCCCGACCAGCAGCACCACGCCCTGCAGAATGATGAGGTCGCGCGTGGTGATGGCGCCGACCAGGAGCCGGCCAATTCCCGGCAGCGCAAAAACCGTCTCGACGATGACGGCGCCGCCGATCAATCGCCCGATATTGATTCCGGTGATCGTGACCAGCGTCAGCGACGAAGGCTTCAGCGCGTGCACGAACAGGATGCGCGACGCCTTCAGGCCCTTGGCCTTGGCCAGCGCGATATAATCTTCCTGTAGCGTCGCGATCATGTCGGAGCGAAGCACGCGCATGATGCCGGGCCATTCGGCGAGCGCCAGCGTCAACGCGGGCAGCACCATGAACCGCAGGTTTTTGGCCGGATCTTCGCCGAACGGCACGTAGCCCGTTGCCGGCAGCCAGCGCAGCTCCACCGCAAACAGATAGATCAGCAGGATCGCCGACAGGAAAGTCGGCACCGACAGCATGCCGAAAGCGGTGCCGGTCATGAAGCGATCGAACGAACCGCCGCTGCGCGCCGCGCAAATGATCGCCAGGGGAACGCCGATCGCAAGCGCGATGACCTGGGCCAGGACCATGAGTTCCAGCGAAATCGGAAGCCGCTCGGTAACCGCCTGCAATACGGTTTGTCCGGTGCGGAACGATCGGCCCAGATCGCCTTGGAGGATGTTACCGAGCCAGCCGAAGTAACGGACCCAGATCGGCTGGTCCAATCCCATTTCCTGACGAAGGGCTGCGACCTTCTCCGGCGTCGCCTGATCGCCGAGGATCGTGTAGGCGAGATCGCCTGGCAGCAGCGACGCGATCAGAAACGTCAGCAGCGATACCGCGATCAGCACCGGCACGAGATACAGGAGCCTTCGCGCGACGAAACCCAGCATGCGCTGTTATTCCAGCCAGACGCGGGATATGTCGACGATTCCGCTGTACATCTTCGGCAAGCCTTTAACCTTCGCGCTCGACATTGCGTAATAGGTGTTCTGGAAAGTCCAGTACCAGATCGCTTCCTTGTTGATGAGCCGGCTGATGGCGCAGTAATCCTCGGCGCGTTTGGCCTGGTCGGCGGTGACCCGCGCGCGGTCCAGCAATTGATCGAGTTCCGGGTTCGAGTAATTGGCCAGCGCAACCGGGCTGCCGGTGCGGAAATTGGCATACATCTGGACGTCGGGATCGGCGAGATCGACGATCCGCCATGGCGTGACCTGGAACTGGCGCATGAAGGCACGTGGCGGGATCGTGGCCTGGTCAACCTGCTCGATTTCCATGTTGGCGCCGACCCGTTTCCAGAACTGCTGCAGCACCTGGCCGGTGGCGCGCCCGCGCGGCGTCGCCGTGACGAGCATCTTGAACTCGACCGGCTTGCCGTATTCCTTGATCAGCGCCTTCGCCTTCTCGGCGTCTTCGGGAAGCGCGCCGTCATCCTTGCACTTCACCCAGGAGCCGTCGCCATAGGGGTTGGTCGCCGGCCTTGCGAGACCATTGGTCAGCGCCTGCGACATCTTCTTGCGGTCGAGCGCCATCACCAGCGCCTGGCGCACGCGCACGTCGTCGAACGGTGCGACTTTTGTGTTGAAGGCGGCGACCGCCGCGCCGGAGCCGGCATAGGTATGCACCGTCAGCTTCGGATCCTTCTGCGCCTTCTGGATATTGTCGGCGTCAGCCTCGTCGTCCCAGACGACATCGGCTTCGCCGGATTGCAGGCTGGCGAAACGCGACTGCGCGTCCGGCAGCGGCTTCAGGACGATGCGATCGAGATAAACGCGGTCCTTGTCCCAGTAGTCCGGGTTCTTCTCAAGCACCAAGCGGTCGCCCGCGGTCCAGGATTTCAATATGAACGGTCCGGTGCCGACCGGATTGCGGTTGTAGTCGTCTCCCTTGGCTTTCCACGCCGTCGGTGAATGCACGGAATTGTTCCCGCTTGCGAAGCTCACCAGCGCCGGCATGTTCACCGAAGGGTCCTTCAGATTATAGACCACCGTCAGTTCGTCGAGCGCCTCCACGGAATTGACGAACGAAATGTAAAACGCGCAACGGCACTTGTTGGCGGGATCCTTCTGCCGGTCGACATTGTCCTTGAAGGCTTGTGCATTGAACGGTGTGCCGTCGTGGAATTTGACTCCGGGCCGCAGCTTGAAGGTCCAGGTCTTGAAATCTTCGGAGGACGACCAGGACAGTGCAAGCTTTGGTTGCACGACGCCCTTGTCATCGAGATAGGTGAGGGTGTCGAAGATCGCCGCAGCCGCCGTCAAGGCGGCCGTATCGTACACGCCGACCTTCAGCGGGTCGAAGCCTGCAATATCGAGTTCCAGCCCCATCGTGATGCTGCCGCCCTTCTTCTGGGCGTTGGCGGGAACAGCACAGAGCGAGACCGCAAATCCCGCCACAAGAAATACTCGCGCGAGTGCGCTCGAACGGACCGCAGCTGTCATGGATGCTCCCTCTCAAAGTGTCGTCCGTCCGGTGTTCCGGATCGTCGATGGCTGACGGTAAGATTGTCTGGAATCGCAGCCCCGGGCAAGACCGTTCCCAAAGCGGGATGAAAAGCCGCAGGCTCAAGCCTCGTCGCCGAAGCGCGATTTCCCTCAACCGCGCGCCGACTTCGGCGGTTTGCCGGCAAAGGCCGCGATTTCGTCTTCCGACAGCCCGGTCTCTTTCAGATAGGCACGCGTGTGCTCGCCAAGCGTCGACATGCGTTTCGCGGCAGAAACCCTGGCGCCCGACATGCGGAACGGCAGGTTGAGGACCTTGAAGCTGCCGCCGCCATCCTGGACCTCCGCCAACGCGCCGCGATGGGCGATCTGCGGATCCTTCAGCGCCTCGGCCACCGTGCGATAGGCCGATGACGGCACGCCGCGCTCATTGAGCGCGACGAGACACTGCTCGGTCGTCACCGCGCGCGACCACGCCTCGACGCCCTCCATCAGGCTGCCCCAGTTTTCACGGCGATCGGAATATTTCGCAAAGCGCGGGTCGCTGACCCACTCGGGATGACCGATCACCTTCATCAGGCTCTGGAAGGTTTTTTCGCTGGCGATCGCGACCATGACATAACCGTCCGACGTTTCGATCGGGCCGAACATCGGCCGCTGCGTCGCCTTGACCTCGAATTGCGACCACTGCAATTCGTTCAGTGTCAGACTCAGCATCGATTCCAGCATCGAAACGTCGATGTGCTGGCCCTTTTCGCTGTGGGCAAGCTGATACAGCGCCGCCGAGATCGCGCCGAACGCGTAGACGCCTGTCAGCACGTCGGCATGATAGATGCCGCAATAGTCCGGCCGGGTGCGCCCGGGCTGATAGGCCAGATGCGCCATTTCATATCCAGAGGCAGCATGGATCACCGGCGCATAGGCCGGCAGTTCGGCCGAGGGCCCGGTCTGGCCGTAGCCGGAGATCGAGCAGTAAATCAGTTTCGGATTGAGGGCGTGCAGTGAAGCGTAATCGAGCTTCAATCGCCGCATCACACCGGGCCGAAAATTCTCGACCAGCACGTCCGCGCCCGCGACCAGCCGGCGAACGGCTTCCACGCCTGCCGGCGATTTCAGGTCGAGCACGAGGCTGTTCTTGCCAACATTGAGCTGCCCGAACGCGGTGCTGCAGTTGTTCCGCACCGGCGGGCGGGTCCGCATCGTCTCGCCTTCGACGGTTTCGATCTTGATGACTTCGGCGCCCATGTCGGCGAGCATCCGCGTGCAGTGGGGTCCGGCGATCGTGGTTGAAAAATCTATAACGCGCAGGCCGGCGAAGCTCCCTGTCAAATTCCCCTCATCTGGATTATCTATAGTCATACTCAAAGCTCCTTCGGCCTTGCGGCTTCTCGTTCGCCTTTGGTTTTCCTGGCGCGGCATGACCCTAAATTGCGCGGCCACGGCATGGAAGCGCTTCTCCAGGAACCACCGTCTATCTGGCGCATTGCCGTAGATGAAAGTTGGACCTTTTCTTGCATAAGTCATAGTCAGGGTTGGTGCGAGGGCGTTCCTTGAAGGTCTTATTCGTAACCACGGAAATGGATGACTTCGTCCGGGTGGGCGGTCTTGCCGCCGTTTCCGCCGCCCTGCCCCGGGCGCTGCGCCCGTGGAGCGACGTCCGGATCATGTTGCCCGGCTACCGGGACATCCTCGAACAGTTCACCCACATTGAAATCGTTGGGCAATGCGCGCCTTTGGCCGAGATGCCGGCCTGCTCGCTCGGCCGGGCGTCGACGCGAGACGGCCTGCCAGTTTATGTACTGTTGTGTCCACAACTTTACGACCGGCCGGGTAACCCCTACGGCGACGAATCCGGGCGCGACTGGCCGGATAACGACATCCGCTTCGGACGATTTGCATCTGCCGCGGCCGAGCTCGCCGCAGGCAGTCTGGACAAGAATTGGGCAGCGGATCTGGTCCACGCCAATGACTGGCAGGCCGCACTCGTACCAGCCTACCTCGCCTGGAAAGGCGTCAAGATCCCCTCGATCCTGACCATTCACAACCTGGCCTATCAGGGGCTGTTCCCGCGGGAGTCGCTGCGGCGGATCGGGGCGCCCGAAGCCTCCTTCCACATCGACGGTCTCGAGTTCTACGATCAGATGTCGTTCTTGAAGGGCGGCATCGTTTACGCCTCGCATCTCACCACGGTCAGCGCGACCTACGCGAAAGAGATCACGACGCCCGAGCTTGGCTGCGGGCTCGAGGGCTTGCTGCGGCAACGCTCGGACGCTTCGGAATTGACCGGCATCCTGAACGGCATCGACGAAAGCTGGGATCCGCGCGCCTGCGCGCAACTGGCGCAGCAGTTCGGCGCCGGCGATTGGCAAGGCAAGCAAGCCAACGCCGACTACGTCCGCAAGCAGTTTGGTCTTGCGGTATCGCGCGGTCCGATCTTCGGTCTGGTCGCCCGCCTCGTGCATCAAAAGGGCATCGACCTCGTTCTGTCCGCCGCCGACGCGATCGTCGAGGCCGGCGGACAAATCGTCGTCACCGGCAGCGGTGAGCCGTATATCGAACAGGCGCTGGTCGATGCGCATCGCCGCAGGCCGGACGCGATCGGCGTCGTCATCGGTTTCAACGATGGACAGGCGAGGCGAATTTTCGCCGGCAGCGATTTCACGCTGATGCCTTCGCGGTTCGAACCGTGCGGACTGAGCCAGATGTATGCGCAGCGGTTCGGATCGCTGCCGATCGGTCACCAGACCGGCGGGCTGGCGGAGACCATCAAGGACGGCGAGACCGGCTTCCTGTTCTCGCAGCCTTCGGCGGAGTCCTTCCTCGGCGGTGTGCGCCGCGCGTTCGATGCCTTCACGGCGAAAGACCGCCTCGACCTGATGCGTCGCAGCGCCATGGCGCGGTCCTTTAGCTGGGATCTTTCGGCGTCACTCTACAGCGCGTTGTACCGCAGGACGGTGGGATCGCACGCGGCGTGATGCTGGCCCACACAAAACTGTCATGCCCCGCGGAGGCGAGGTATCCAGTACGCCGCGGCCTCTCCGCTCTATCATCAACGTCTCTGGAATACTGGATCGGCCGCTTTCGCGGGCGATGACGACGGGCGGTGCTCAACTCACCGCTGTCCGCTTCGGCTCGACGATCTCGAACATGCGAGGGAATTCGTCCATCAGCATCATCAATTCGCCAAGCCGCATCGGATTGCCGGTGACCTTGATCGCGCCGCTGCCGACCGCTTCTGGAAACGTCGTCAGCTTGGCGATGACTTCGTCGAGCACGCTGCGCGCCAGCGTGAACGTCGCATCGGCGTCCGCCGCCTGTGCGCCCGCCACGTAAGTCAGCGCGCTGTTCTCCAGATTGAGCACGAAGCTTTCGTTGGTGTCCGTAAAATGCCAATTCAGCACGATACGCTTGCCTTCGGCCTTGGGGCCGTTGAGGCGCACGCCGAGCACGTCCCATAGCTGCTCGGTGCGCAACGCGGCCAGCGTTTCGCGCGGCATCGCCGCGCGTGCCGGCACCTTCGGCATGCCCAGCCGCAATTCCTGCGCACCGAACAGATAGGCGTTGCGCCAGGTCGAACTCTCCGAAGCATAGCCAAGCTGCTCGAGCGTATCGGCCAGCATCGCGCGCGCGGCCTGATTGTCGGGATCGGCGAACACCAGATGGCCGACGGCCTGCGCCACAAAGCGAAACTCGCCCTTGGCGAAGTCTTTTCGGGCGCGATCGAGGATCGCCTCCGCACCGCCCATATACTCGACATATTTCCGGCCGGATTCGACCGGCGGCAGCGGATCGAGATTGACCGGATTGGCGTCATACCAGCCGAGATATTTCTGGTAGATCGCCTTCACATTGTGCCGGATATGGCCGTAGTAACCGCGTCCGTGCCAGGCGCCGTCGAGGCTCGCCGGCAGTTTGATCGCCTCGGCGATTTCGGCCGCGGTGAGGCCGTGGTTCATCAGGCGAATGGTCTGGTCATGCGCGAACTTATAGAGATCGCGCTGCTGTCGGATCATGGTGTCGATCCGATCATGGCCCCACACCGGCCAATGGTGCTGGCCGCACATCGCATCGGCCTTGCCGCCCCACATCTGCAGCGCCTCGCCGAGATACTTCGACCACGCCAGCGCATCGCGCACATCGGCACCACGGAACGGCAGCAGATTGTGGAAATTATGCGTGCAGTTCTCCGCCAGATTGAGCAGCTTATAGCGCGGTATGAAGAAATGCATCTCCGCCGGCGCCTCGGAGTTCGGCGCCATCTGGAATTCAAGCTCAAGCCCGTCGATGGTGCGCTTGTCGCCGGTTGCAATGATCAAATCGGTCGGACGCAGCAGCGCGACCGATCCCGCCGCCATCGACTTGCCGAGACCGCAATCGACCTGCCCCTGCACGCCCTTGGCCAGCAGCGGCCCGAACTGATATTGCGCCCGGCGCAGCATCGCGGGCCCGGCGATGATGTTTTCGGAGACCGCATGCTCCATGAAGAAATTCGGCGCTAATATCGGCACCCGGCCGCTTGCCAGGGTTTCGTCGTCCAGCACGCCGCGCGCCCCGCCCCAATGGTCGGTGTGGGTATGGGTGAAGATCACGGCCACGACCGGGCGCTTGCCCCGGTGCTGGAAGTACAATTCCATCGCGGCGCGGGCGCCCTCGATCGAGGTCAGCGTGTCCACCACGATCACGCCGCTGTCGCCCTCGATCAGCGTCATGTTGGCGATGTCGAGCCCGCGCACCTGATAGACGCCGGGGACCACCTCGAACAGGCCGTGATGCATGTTGAGGCGCGATTGCCGCCACAGGCTCGGATCCACGGTCGCGGGGGCTTCCTCGGCCGAAAGAAAGCCATAGGGCTCGAGGCTCCAGACCACCCTGCCCTGCGGCGAGGTCACCTTCGCGTTTTCGATGGTGCCGAGGAAGCCCCGCGCCGCATCGTCGAAATCGCGCGTGTCCGAAAACGGCAGCGCCTTGAGGGTCGCCGCATGCTGCGCAATGACCGGCGCGGAAGCTTGCTTGGGAGTTTCCTTGCGCGCTTCCGCACTTGTTGTTTGGGTCATACTCGTTCACTCCCTCGCGTCGTGACAGAATCCGAAAACAGCTTCAGCGGAACTCCAACCCTTCGAACTCACCATTGCTGCGCCACGTGTCGATATATTTGAAATAGGCCAGCGGGCCTGCCGGATGGCCGACATTCAGCTTGGCCGCCGGACCGGGTTCGCGCCCCTCATTGTTGTAATAGCCGGGGGTGCAGTCCGGCGCGCCGATCATCCGCCCGGCGCCGGTCAACAGCAGTTCGACCCATTTGTCCTCGGCCTGCCTGGTGACTTCGATCTGCCTGAAGCCGTTTTGCTGTGCGTGCCTGACCATGACCGCGATAGTCTTTGCGGCCTCGGTCAGATTGTGCGGCACGTTGGAGATCAGGTTGGCGCCCTGCGTGGGCTGCACGAAAAACGCATTGGGAAAACTGTGGACGTGGATACCGTGCTTGGATCGCATCCCCTCGGCCCAGTGCTCCGACAGATTGACGCCGCCCCGGCCCGTCATGTCGAACCCGGATCGCCGCCTGTATTCGGTGCCGACCTCGAAACCCGAGGCGTAGATGATGCAGTCGAGCTGGTATTCCTTGCCCGCGACGACGACGCCCTTTTCGGTGATTTTCTCGACGCCCTTGCCGTCGGTATCGACCAGGTGCGTGCCCGGCGTGTTGAACGCCTGCAGATAGGAATCGTGGAAGCATGGCCGCTTGCAGAGCTGGCGGTACCAGGCCTTGAGCTTTGCCGCGGTCTCGCGGTCATCAACGGTGGTGTCGATCCTGGATCGAATCTCCTCCATCTTCTCGAAGTCGGAGTCCTCAAACGCGGCCAACATCTTGGCCGGAACCCGCTCCTCGCGCGGCAGCTGCATGATCTTGGCCCGGATGCGCCTCGACAGGTCGGTCCAGCCGTCCTGAACCAGATCTTCCTCGGCATTGCCACCGGCCTGGTTGGCCGTAAAATTTTCCAGCCAGCGCTGCTGCCAGCCGGGCGTGGCAATCCCCGAAAACCATTCCGGATCGATCGCCGCGTTGGCGCGGACGTCGACGGAGGACGGCGTGCGCTGGAAAACGTAGAGTTCTTTGGCCGCGCGCGCCAGATGCGGCACGCACTGCACGGACGTCGCCCCGGTGCCGATGATGCCGACGCGCCTGTCGGCAAGCTTGTCCATGCGCGCGCCCGTGGGATTGCCGCCGGTGTAATCGTAATCCCAGCGGCTGGTGTGAAACGAATGTCCCTTGAAGGCCTCGATGCCCGAAATGCCCGGGAGTTTCGGCACGTGCAGCGGGCCCGTGCCCATGCCAACGAACTGCGCCGTGAAGGCGTCGCCGCGGTTGGTGGTGATGATCCAGCGCGAATGCGCTTCATCCCATTTCAGATCGGTGACCTCTGTATGGAACAACGCGTTGTCATAGAGGCCGTATTGCTTTCCGATGCGCCGGCAATGCGCGAGGATTTCCGGCGCGTGCGCGTATTTCTCTGATGGCATGTGCCCGGTTTCTTCGAGCAAGGGCATATAGACCATCGAGGCCGTATCGCATTGCGCGCCGGGATAGCGGTTCCAGTACCAGGTGCCGCCGAAATCGCCGCCCTTCTCGATGATGCGGATATCCTTGATCCCGGCTTCCGTCAGCCGCGCGGCGGTGGCAAGGCCCGCAAATCCGCCGCCGATGAAGGCGAAGGTGACATGGTCGGTCTTGGGATCGCGCGGGGTGACGGGCGTATAGGGATCGTCCAGATAATGCGCGAGCTGTCCCTTGACCTCGATGTACTGGTCGTTGCCGTCGGCGCGGAGCCGCTTGTTGCGCTCCTCCATATACTTCGCCCGCAGCTGTTCCTTGTCGAAAGCGCGGCTGCGCAGGTTTTGCGGTTCGTCCGTGACCGTCATCCGAAATTGCCTCTGATCTGCTGCAGATTTACCCCGTAGCCGACACGCAGTAAGCGTCCGCACGGCGAAAAGATCAACCAGGAGATCAGTAAGGCGTCAGTGCTGCGCCCAGAGATAGGCTGCGGTCGCCGCGAAGCCGAGCGCGGTTCTCACGGCATGCAGCCCTCCCCAATGCACGATCAGGCGGCGCGATTCCGGGCCGGCATCGGCGGCGGCGATGGCATTCAGCCTGCGGTTCGTCGGCATGATTCCGAACAACGTGTAGGGCCAGTTGGCCAGCATGAGAATCGCGCCGACGGTCCAGCGCCAATCGCCGGTCTGCCACGCCGCGGTCAAGCCCAAAATTCCTGATATCACCGCGCAGCTCGCCTGCATCGCAAAGCCGCGCGCATAGCTGGGTTTCCATTGCGTCAGCAGGCTCCTGTCATCAAGCAGCAGACGCGCCGGCTGTTCGGCGAAATTGATGAAGAAGGCCGCGCCGGCGAAGGCCGCGGCGACGACGGTGGCCAGTTGTCCGATGAGCATCATTACGCACTCCGATATTGACAATATGTTGTCATTTCGTATACTCATTGCCAATGAGAAGCAAGCCACATACGCCCGCCGGACAGGCCCTGACCGGGCTGATCCTTGCCATATTCCGGCTCAACGGCCGGCTGTTGCTGGCCGGCGACCGGCTCGTCGCCGGCCTCGAACTCACCAGCGCGCGCTGGCAGGTGCTGGGGGCCATTGCGCTGGCCGAGCGGCCGCAGCCCGTGGCGTGGCTGGCGCGCAACATGGGACTCAACCGTCAGGGTGTTCAGCGCATCGTCAACGAAATGCGGGATGAGGGCCTGCTCGAGCTGCAGCCCAACCCGCATCACCGGCGGGCGCATCTGGTCGTGCTGACCAAGCGGGGAAAGGAAGCGTTTGAGGCTGCGACAAAACTTCAGGTCCCGTGGGTGAATGCGCTCGCCGAAGGCGTCAGCCTGAAGGATCTTGCGACCACGCAGAGGGTGGTTGCGGAGTTATGCGAGCGGCTGGAAGCAGGGCTGAACGATGACGCTAGTGAGAATACCTGAGAAGCCCAGCGCATCATTGCGAGAAGCCAACGGGTCGCGCGAATGCGCGCCCGATGACAGGCTCCGCGACAAAGCAATCCATGCATCAGCTTGCCGCGCCATGGATTGCTTCGCTTCGCTCGCAATGACGATTGGTAAGACCCGGGCGCCTGCCCGTCACTTCTTCACCTTGCTCGCATCCATCTTGATACTCGTGTCGAGCATCTTGGTCGAGAAGGCGGTGCCGACCTCGAACGGCTTCTCCATGCCAAGATAGGTCTGCACCAGTTCATAGTCCTTCTTCATCCGCTCGGCGTCGATCCAGCCCAGCGCCTTGGTAGTGGTGAAATCGTCGGTCATCAGGAACTTGATGCGCTCCCACTGGCGTTCCTGGTTCTCCTTGTCGAGCCCCGACGCGGCATCGAGCAGCGCCTTCAGGCAGGGCGCGACGTCGGCGACGCAGGCGGCAAACGCCTTCTGGCTGACCTTGACGAACGCATCTGCAATTTTCGGATTCTTTTCCAGATAGGCGCCGTTGACGATCAGCGAGTTGCCATACGGGTTGAGCCCGATGTCCTTCCAGTTGACGTAGCCGAGGTCGGCACCGAACTCGATCACCTTGAGATCGTGTTCGTTGTAAAAATCGCTGATGATATCGACCGTATGGCTCTTCAGTGCCGCGATCTTGGCGGTCGGCCCGACATTGACGAAACTGACCGCATCGGGCGCGATGCCGGCGGCCTTGGCGAACGCCGGCCACATCACCCGCGACGCGTCGCCGGGCGGATTGCCGATCTTGTGGCCCGGAAAGTCCTTGGCGCCGTTCACGCCATAGCTCTTCAGCCAGTAGAACGTCTGCCCGGTGTTGGCGTAGATGCTCATCAGCGCCACGACGTCGGCGCCCTTGCTGCGCGCCACCAGCATGGTCGCGAGATCGGCGATGCCGAACGGCGAACCGCCGGAGCCGACCTTCAGCGACGACACGCCGGAACCCTTGCCGGTCTCGATGGTGAGATCGATGCCGGCTTTCTCGTACCAGCCCTGCGCCTTGGCGTAGTAGAACGGCGAATGGTCCGCGGTCGGCGCCCAGTTCAGGATCAGGTTGACGGCCTCGCCGGCATGAGAGGGAGCCGCCTGGACAGCAAGCGCAAGCACCAGTGACGCAATCTTCAAGCCCTTCATGGCATCTCTCCTGGTTTGCAGACTGGTAATATCCCGGCCTTGTCGTTGCACGCCCGCGACGCTACCAATGCAACAAGGACGAGACGAATTGTCAACTGTTTGGTTGGAAATGCCTATAAGACGA
The DNA here is from genome assembly GCF_018130125.1 of Bradyrhizobium sp. AUGA SZCCT0177. NCBI lineage: Bacteria > Pseudomonadati > Pseudomonadota > Alphaproteobacteria > Hyphomicrobiales > Nitrobacteraceae > Bradyrhizobium > Bradyrhizobium sp. AUGA SZCCT0177. The sequence goes on from NZ_JAFCMA010000011.1 coordinate 132,125, forward strand.
GCTGATAGCACCGAGCCCAAGCGGCGCGATCCGGCGGCGACGCGGGAGAAGCTTCTGACGGCGGCACGCCGTGAATTTGCCGATAGCGGCCTCGCCGGTGCCCGGGTCGACGAGATCGCGGCGCGCGCCGGCGTCAACAAGCAGTTGGTCTATCATTACTTCGGCGACAAGGACGCGCTGTATCTGGCGGTGCTGGAGTGGGTCTATGAGGAAATCCGCGCCCAGGAACGCAAGCTCAACCTCGAAGGCCTGCCGCCGCAGCAGGCCATCAAGCGCCTGATCGAGGCCTCCTTCGACCACCTCGCCGCCCATCCCGACTTCATCGTGCTGCTGAACGACGAAAACCGTGGCGGCGCCCGCCATGTGCGCGGCTCCCGCAAGCTGGCGGCAATGCATTCGCCGCTGGTCAGTATGGTCTCGGCCATCCTGAGCGAGGGTGTCCGCGCCGGCGTGTTCCGCAAGGGGATCAATCCGGTGCATCTCTACATTTCGATCGCCGGGCTGAGCTATTTCTACTTTTCGAACACGCCGACCCTGTCGGCAATCTTCGGCAAGGACCTGTCGAGCCCGACGGCCCGGAAGGCCCGGCGCAAGCATGTGGTCGACCTGGTGATGCAGTCGCTGCGGCCGTAACGTTCGGCGTCATTCCGGGGCGCGTCGAAGACGCGAACCCGGAATCTCGAGATTTCGGGCTCGATGCTTCGCATCGCCCCGGAATGACACCCTCCTAATCAACCAGATGGTTGAAACCCAGGACGCCCCGCGATAGACTGCCACGGAGCGCCCGGGAACCGAACGCGCCTCAACAAGGAGTACGCAGTGTCTGGCGATGCAGGGCGATCGGCGAGGACGGTGGCGATCATCCTGATCGCGCATCTTGCCGTGATCGTGCTCTGGCAGGTGCTGGTCGACGCCTTCCAGGTGCCGAAATTCATCCTGCCCTCCCCACTTGCCGCGCTCTCGACCCTGACGTCGGCCAAGTATGCCTGGCTCTCCAACCTCTGGGTGACGGGGGCCGAAATCCTCGGCGGCTTCTGCCTCGGGGCGCTGGTCGGCGTCATGCTGGCTGTCATGTTCACCTGGTCGCCGCTGATCAGCCTGTTGCTGCTGCCGCTGTTCGTGACACTGAACATGATTCCGAAAGTGGCGCTTGGACCGCTGTTCATTGTCTGGTTCTCCTACGGCATCTTTCCGAACATCCTGATCGCGTTTTCGATCTGCTTCTTCCCGATCCTGCTGACGACCGCGCGGGGGCTGAGCGAGGTCGAGCCCGATCTGCTGGATCTGGTGAAATCGCTGCGCGGCTCGCGCTGGACGCTATTCCGGAAGATCCAGCTGCCGGGCGCGCTGCCTTACGTATTTTCAGGCATGAAGGTCGGCGCCATCCTGGCGGTCGCGGGCGCCATCGTCGGCGAGTTCATCGCCTCGGAGCGCGGGCTCGGCTATCTCATGATCCAGGTGCAGGCCTCACTCGATACACCGGCGATGGTGATGGCCGTCATTCTTCTGACCCTGCTCGGCGTGGCGCTGTACGGCCTGGTGCTCGGCCTCGAGCGCCTGTTCGTGGTCCGTGACGTCAGGCTGCAATAAGACAAGGGAACAGGCATGCTGCTGACACGCAACCACCTGCCGGAGACGATTCCGGATATCGCCGCCCTCGACGAACTGCTGTGCCGTCCGAGCCAGGCGCTGATCGACGACCTGTGCAAGATCGATGGCGACATCATGGTTTTGGGCGTTGCGGGCAAGATGGGGCCGACGCTGGCGGGGCTTGCCAAGGCAGCCGCACCTGACCGGCGGGTTATCGGCGTCGCACGCTTTAGCGATGGCAGCGTCAAGGACTGGCTGCAGGCCCGTGGCGTCGAAACGATTAATTGCGACCTGCTCGATGAGGCCGCCATCAAGGCGCTGCCAAAAATTCAAAACATCATCTTCATGGCAGGGCGCAAGTTCGGCGCCGAGGGCGATCTTTCGCTGACCTGGGCGATGAATGCGCACGTCCCAGCACTGGTGGCGCAGGCCTTTGCCGGCTCGCGGATCGTGGCGTTCTCGACCGGCTGCGTCTATCCCTTCGTACCTGTGAGCGGCAAAGGCGCCGACGAGGACCTTGCGCCAAATCCGCCCGGTGAATACGCGCAATCCTGCGTCGGCCGCGAGCGCATGTTCGAGTATTTCTCACGCAAGCATTCGACGCCGGGCCGGCTGTTCCGGCTCAACTACGCGATCGACATGCGCTACGGCGTGTTGCACGACATCGCGAGCAAGGTTTTGCAGGGCACGCCGATCGACGTCAGCCTCGGCCATGTCAATTTCATCTGGCAGGGCGATGCGTCGTCGCAGGCGCTGCGCTGCCTCGCGCATTGCGATACGCCGACCTCGCCGATCAATGTCAGCGGCCACGAAATTCTCGCCGTGCGCGACCTCGCCGCCAAATTCGGCCAACGGTTTGGAATTGCGCCCGTCATCACCGGCAAGGAAGAGCCGACGGCGTGGCTGACCAATACGTCGCAAGCCGTAAGTTTGTTCGACCTGCCTGTTGTCGATACCGATCAGTTGATCCGCTGGACCGCCGACTGGGTGTCGCGGTCAATGCCGAGCCTCGGCAAGCCCACCAAATATGAGGTGCGCGATGGCCGGTACTGAGCACATCGAGCTCATCGAACTCGGCGTCGGCGATGCACCGGCTGGACTGCTGTTGTCGACGGAGGCGCACTGGAACCAGAACGAGGCCGACTGGCGGTTTTTCCTGAGCAAGGGAATCGTGTTCGGGGTGCGCGATGGCAAGCAACTGGTCGCGACCGCGGCGCTATTGCCCTACTCCGCCGGCAATGCCTGGATCGGCATGGTGCTGGTGACCGCGAGCTGGCGCCGCCGCGGTGTCGCGACCCGGCTGGTCGACGCCTGCCTCAAGACAGCGACAAAGCGCGGCCTCACCACCTGGCTCGACGCGACGCCTGACGGAGCCAACGTCTATGGCCCGCTCGGCTTCACACCGACGCTGCAATTGCGGCGGCTGCGGCTGGAAGCCCCGAAAGGCGTCAGCGCCGCGCAATCGCTATCGACCTGCAGCGTCGCCGATTTCATCGCGCGCGATGTCAGCGCCATGGGGTTTGAACGCGGCGCTCTGCTGACCGAGTTCGGCGGCCGCGCCGGCTCCCGCGCGGTATCATCAGGCAACGCCGTTGCCCTGGTCCGTGACGGCCGCACCGCGCGCCATATCGGCCCTGTATTTGCCGGGGCCCACGACAGCGCGCTGACGCTGGTCGATACCATCGTACGGTCAGAGCAAGGCCCGTGGCTGCTTGACGCCGTGCATTCGCAGGAAGATTTCCTGCGCGGCCTCACCGACACCGGCTGGACCATCGAGCGGCCGTTCCAGCGCATGCGGTTCGGCCGCGCCACCATGCTGGCCGGGGAACTGCCGTTCGCGGTCGCCGGCCCGGAATTTGGATAGGGATTTTCATGCACCACAGCGAAATCAAATCCGAGGTACGAAAACTGATCGCCGACGGCACGGTGATCCCCGCGCATCCGCTGGCGCTCGATGCCAACCGCACGCTCGACACCCGGCACCAGCGCGCGCTGTCGCGCTACTATATCGATGCCGGCGCCGGCGGCCTTGCGGTCGGCGTGCATACCACGCAGTTCGCGATCCGCGATGTCGGACTCTACAAGCCCGTGCTGGAACTGGCGGCGCAGACCGCGGCCGACTGGACCAGGCGGCCGCTGGCGATGGTCGCCGGCCTCGCGGGCCCGACACAGCAGGCGACTGCGGAGGCGCAGATTGCGCGCGGCATCGGCTACCACGCCGGCCTGCTCAGCCTTGCCGCGATGAAATCAGCCTCCGAGGACGAGATCATCGCGCATTGCGAGGCGGTGGCATGCGAGATTCCGCTGGTCGGCTTCTACCTGCAGCCCGCGGTCGGCGGCGTCATTCTCAGCGCAAACTTCTGGCGGCGCTTTGCAGCGATCGACAACGTCATTGCGATCAAGATCGCGCCGTTCAACCGCTACCGCACCCTCGACGTGCTCCGCGGCGTGGCCGCCGCCGGTGCACTCGACCGCGTCGCGCTCTATACCGGCAATGACGACCATATCCTGCTCGATCTGATGCTGCCGTTCGACCTGCGCGACAAGGGCGTTACCACCCGCACTTACTTCAAGGGCGGCCTGCTCGGCCACTGGTCGGTGTGGACCGCCGCCGCGATCAAGCAGTTCGAAATGTGCAAGGCCGCGCGCGGCAAGGACGCCGTGCCCGCGGACCTGTTGGCACTCGACGCCCGCGTCACCGATTGCAACAGCGCGTTCTTTGACGTCGCCAATAATTTCCACGGCTGCATCGCCGGCTGCCACGAAATCCTGCGGCAGCAGGGACTGATGCAGGGGCTGTGGTGCCTCGATCCGGCCGAGGGCTTGAGCCCCGGCCAGATGCAGGAGATCGACCGCGTCTGCCGCGAGCACGCCGATCTCTCCGACGACGCCTTCGTCGCCGAGAACTTGCAGAAATGGCTGGCATGACGGCGGAAGAGCCCTTCATCAGCCTGCGCAACGTCCGCAAGGTCTACCGTTCGAAAGGTACGGAGTTTCTGGCCGTCTCCGACGTCACCATGGACGTCAGCGAGGGCGAACTGGTCTCGCTGGTCGGCCCGTCCGGCTGCGGCAAGACCACGGTGCTGAAGATTCTGGCCGGGCTGCACGAGGCCGACGGCGGTACCATCAAGATCGGCAATACCAAAACCCCGTTTGATCCCGCGCGCGACATCGGCATGGTGTTCCAGCAGGCCTTGCTGCTGAAATGGCGGACCATTCTCGACAACGTGCTGCTGCCCGCCGAAATCGTCGGCCTGCCGATGAAGGCCGCGCGCGCCAGGGCCCGCGACCTGCTCAATCTCGTGGGCCTTGCCGGTTACGAGGACAAGTATCCGCAGCAACTATCCGGCGGCATGCAGCAGCGCACCGCAATCGCGCGCGCCTTCATCCACGATCCCAAACTGATCCTGATGGACGAGCCATTCGGCGCGCTGGACGCCCTGACGCGCGAACAGATGAACCTGGAAATGCTGCGGATCTGGCGCGAGAGCGGCAAGACCATCATCTTCGTCACCCACAGCATCCAGGAAGCCGTGTTCCTCGCCTCGCATTGCGCGGTGCTCACCGCAGGCCCGGCACGAATGGCGGAGTATTTCCCGATCGAACTGCCGTTTCCGCGCGATCTGCCGCTCAAGACCACGGATGAGTTTGGCGCCTATGCGCGCCGGATTTACGGGAGTTTGGGGATGGGGCCCAACTGACAGAATCTATCCGCGTCATTGCGAGCGAAGCGAAGCAATCCACCTCTCAGCATGCCGCACTATGGATTGCTTCGCTTCGCTCGCAATGACGGCGGGTAGCACACTGGCTAACCGGCTTTATCAGCCCGTTACTCATACGACACCGGCCCGGTATCTCGATAGGCCCAGCAGCTTTCGCGCGGCAGCGACACCGGCGTCTCGGTGCCGACCTGATGCCGTGCGGCGGTGCCGAGTTCGACCACCTCCAGCCGGCGGCCGAACAATTCGATGCCGTAGGCGGTTTGCGTGCCCTGGTAGCGGCGATCGAGCACGCGGGCGGGGAAAGTATTGGCGCCGTTGTGCTGGCCGATCGTGATGTTCTCCGGCCGCAGCGCGATGCGTACCTTCTGATCCGGATCCAGCGAATGCAGCAAGGCCACCTCGCCGCGGCGTCCGTCGCCGAAATCGACCGTGCCAAATTCGCCGTTGCGCGACACCAGCGTGCCCGGAAGTTCGTTGGTGGCGCCGGTGAAATTGGCGACGAACAGATCCGCCGGCCGGTTATAGATCGCGTCAGGCGTATCCATCTGCAGCAATTTGCCGTCGCGCATCACGCCGATGCGATCGCCGAGCACCACGGCTTCGGCCTGGTCATGGGTCACGTACAGCGCGGTCATGCCGGTCTGCTTGAGGATGACGCGCAGATCGTCGCGCAAGCGTAGCCGCAGCTTGGCGTCGAGATTCGACAACGGCTCGTCGAGCAGCAGCAATTGCGGCCGGTAGACGATGCTGCGCGCCAAGGCGACGCGCTGCATCTGGCCGCCGGACAGCGCCACCACCGGGCGCTCGGCATATTCCGACAGGCCAACCAGCTCGAGGGCTTCATCGACCTTGCGGCGGGCATCGCTGCGCGAGATCTTGCGATGCTTGAGCGGATAGACCACGTTCTGCCGCACCGTCATATGCGGCCACACCGCATAGGACTGAAACACCATGCCGAGTTCGCGCAGGCGCGGCGGCACAAGAATGCCGTTGGCGGGCGCCGACACGATCCGGCCGGCGATACTGATTTCGCCGTCGGTTGGATGTTCCAGCCCCGCAACGCATCGCAACGTCGTGGTCTTGCCGCAACCCGACGGACCGAGCAGCACCACGATCTCGCCGGCCGGCACGGCGAAGCTGACACCGTCGATTGCCGGGCGGCCGACCGCAAACTGCTTGCGCAGGTCGGTTACCTCGAGAGTCGCCGTCATGAAGAAGCCTGCGTCATGCGTAGATCGCTCACTGCCGGTGACCGTAGGTCTTGTCCCATTCCGCTACCCATGGCTCGTGCAGCTTGACGTATTCGTCGAACTTGGGGAACCAGACCTTGACCACCTTGGGATCGAAACCCTCGGGGTAGACCGGCGCCACCTTGAGCGAGGTCAAATTGCCGAGCTCCTTGATCATGAAGGTTTGCCCCTCCTTCGACAGGCACCAGTTCAGGAACAGCTTTGCGGCATTGGGATTGGCGGCAGTCTTGGGAATTCCCGTGGCGTAGGGATTGACCGGGGCGCCTTCGGGCGGGAAGAAAATCTTGATCGGCGCGCCGTCCTTCTGCTTCGGATATATCGCATTGTAGAGCAGCGGCCCCATCGCCACTTCGCCGCGCACCAGCGAGTCCGACATTGGCGCGCCCGACGGATAAAGGATCGGACGGGTCGCCGCCTGCTTGGCCCAATAGTCCTCGCCCAGCACCTGGCGCTCGAACATCACGCGGGTCCAGGTGGTGCCGCCGGACCGGGCGAACACCTGCCCGGTCTGCTTGGCGTATTCCGGCTTGGTCAGGTCCATCCACGACTTCGGCGGATTCTTGACGAGTTCAGTGTTGTAGGCGATCGACCAGACCAGGGTCACGCGCGGCCACAGTTTTGGGGAAATCAGGGAATCGGGATTGTAATCCCCGGCATTCGGCGGCGCGTAGTCCTGGAACAGATCGGCCAAAGGCTGCATCAGCGCGCGATCCGAATGATCGACCACGTCGGCGATCAGCTTGCCAGCAGCGGCCTCGGTCTTGACGCGGGTAATGAGCTGGCCGCCCGGCGCGCGCACCATCTCGACCTTGATCTCGGGAAAACGTTTCTGAAACTCCTTGATCACCTGCTGCTCGACCTCGGCGAAATTCGCCGTGTAGAACACCAGTTTCCCCTCCTTTTTCGCTGCCGCGATCAGTTCGGGCGAACCGAACTCCTGCGCCTGCGATGGTGTGCTCCACAGGATGCCGAGACCGGCGACGCCAGCCAGCGCCATTTTGGTGAAGATCCGTCTGTTCATAGCAATCCTCCCTAAAGTTTTTATCCGGTGCGGGCGACGCCGCTCTGCGTCGCCTCTCGTGACAGCCAGTTGGCGCCGCCGATGAGAACGCCGAGCAGAACCGTCTGCACCAGGCTGAATGCGGCGGTCTTGCCGAGATTTCCGCCTTCGTAATAGTCGAGCAGCAGCACCGACATCACCATGGTGTTGCTGGTGTAGAGAAACAGCGACGAGCCGAGTTCGCGGATCGCCAGCACGAACAACAGCGTCATCGATGCGATCACGCCCGGCCGCGCCAGCGGCAGCACGATGGTCCGGATCGTGGCGAACATCCCCTTGCCGCAGACCCAGGCGGCTTCTTCCAGCTCGCGATGGATCTGCATGAACGAGGTCGACAACGCCTTGACGGTGTCGGGCATGAAGCGCGCGATGAACGCCAGCGCCAGGATCCAGATCGTGCCGTAGAGCCCGCCGGGAATCCCGATCCAGGCCCATAAATAAGCGACACCGACCACGAGGCCGGGAATTGCGACCGGCACGGTCGAGATCAGGTCGATCCAGCGCCGCCCAGTGACCTGCGTGCGGTGAATTGTGTAGCCGATCGCAAACGCCAGCGCGCCGCCGACAACCGCCGTGATCACGCCGACCTCGACCGCATTGTAGATCGACCGCAGCGTCAGCGGATTGTCGAAGATACTGTTGAAATGCACCATCGAGTATTGGCGCATGTCGAACAGGCTGGCGACGTCGCGGATGAACATGAACTTGCGGAACGCCGCCACGATCAACGCGAGCAGTGGCAGCACCACCACGATCAGGAGATAGACGATACCGATGGCGAACGTGAACCAGCGCCAGCGTCCGAGATCGAGGCTGCGCGGGCGGAACGCCTTGCCGGCCACCGTCGTGTAGCTGCGGCCGCTGAGCACCCTGTTCTGCAGGAACACCAGCGCGCCGGTCACCACCATCAGGATGATCGCAACCGCGGCAGCCGTGTTGTAGAGCGGCGGCGACCAATTGGTGAGCTTGAAGATATAAGTCGTCAATAGCGCCAGATTGGTCGACGACCCCAGCACCGCCGGAATGCCGTAGATGCCGAGCATCACGATGAACGACAGCAGCATGCCCGAGATGATCGCCGGCATGATCAGCGGGAACGTCACCGAGAACAATGTCGCGAACGCGCTGGCGCCGGAGATTTCGGCGGCCTCTTCCAGACTCGGGTCCATGTTGCGCAGCGCCGAGGAAGTGAACATGTAGACGTAGGGCGCGTAATAGATGCCGAACACGAACACCAGGCCCCACAGCGAATAGAAATCGACGCGCCAGTCGAGCCCGATCCATTTGAACATGGTGTTGATCAGGCCGGTCTTGGGCGAGCCGAGGATCGCCCATGCCACGCCCGCGACCAGCGGCGGCGCAAACAATGGCAGGATGCTGGCGGCGGCGATAAAGCCCTTGAACGGCGTATTGGTGCGTACCACGATCCAGGAGAACAGCAACCCGATCACGACCGCGATCGCGGTGCCGCCGCCGCAGGCGATCAACGTGTTGACCAGCGCCTCGCCGACATTGGGATTCGCCAGCACCACGAGAAAATTCGCGATCGAAAGATGGCGGAGGCTGATGCCCTCGACCACCGGGTTGGTGTCGGTGAGCGCCCCCAGCAGCAGCATCAGGATCGGATAGATGACGAGAAAGCCGAGAATAACCAGCAGGAGCACAACCCACAGGTTAGCCCACACGCGCCGACGCATCCCCTCACTGGCGCTACGCATGACCTCGCTGCGCCGGTTCGCCTGTCCGTCCAAAGCGCTTCCCCTTGGCCTGCGACCGTCCGTTTTCGGATCTTGCGCCCGCAATGCGAGCCTAGTCGATCAGGCGGCGGGCGGGAAGTAGCAGAAAGTCTGCGGCTCAAAATGCCGCGGAAGCCCGCCTTCGCATACGCATCATGCAACGGCGTGCCTGTGGAACATCTCGCGTCCGTAGTACACGCCCCTGTAAGGGCGTTACCCGCGCCGGCCGTGGAGAGCCCGATCTCGATGTCAGAAGTTGCGACCGCCAAGCCGCCTGCCACGCCCGGTATCGACGGCTTGCCGCCGGAACTCCGGCGCTGGGCGGTCGCGGCGATCTTTACCGCGCTGGCGCTGGCCTCGCTCGATACGGCGATTGCCAACATCGCGCTGCCCGCCATCGCCGCCGACCTCCATGTCAGCCCGGCCGATGTGGTCTGGGTCGTCAATGTCTATCAGATCGCGCTGGTGGCGACGCTGCTGCCGCTCGGCGCGCTCGGCGAAATCGTCGGCCATCAGCGCATCTATATCGGCGGCCTGTTGCTGTTCACAATTGCCTCGATCGGCTGCGCCCTTGCCTGGTCGCTGCCCAGTCTGGTGGCAGCGCGGGCGCTGCAGGGGCTCGGCGCCAGCGGCATCATGGCGGTGAATGCGGCGCTGGTCCGCTACGTCTACCCGACCCATATGCTGGGCCGCGGTTTTGGTCACAACGCGCTGGTGGTCGGCACCGCGTTCACGCTTGGACCGACGATCGCGTCCGGCATTCTGGCGCTGGGTCCCTGGCCGTGGCTGTTCGCGATCAACATTCCGTTCGGCCTGATCGCGGTGTGGATCGGCTTGAAGACGCTGCCGCCGACGCCACGCGCGACGCACGCATTCGATTCTGCGAGCGCGGCGCTGACTACGGGCTGCCTCGGCCTGTTCATCATCGGGATCGGCAGCGCCGCACACAGCGCACCACCGGTGCTGGTAACGGCCGAACTGGTCGGCGCCATCGTCCTCGGCTGGATCATGATGCGGCGGCAGGCGGATCACCCGGCGCCGATGCTGCCGATCGATCTGTTCCGGCGGCCGATGTTTGCGCTATCGGCGGCGACGTCGGTGTGCACCTTTGCGGTTCAGGGCATCGCTTTCGTCTCGCTGCCGTTCTATTTCGAAGACGTGCTGATGCGTACCCAGGTCGAGACCGGTTTCTTCATGACGCCGTGGCCGCTGGTGGTCGCGATCATGGCGCCGATCGGCGGCCGGCTGTCCGACCGCTATCCGGTCGGCATTCTCGGCGGCATTGGCCTCGCCTTGCTATGCGCGGGAATGGTGTTGCTGGCGACGCTGCCGGCGGACCCCGGCGTAGCCAACATCGTCTGGCGCATGGTGGTGTGCGGGATCGGCTTCGGCTTTTTTCAAACTCCCAATTTGCGCGCGCTGATGTCGAGCGCGCCGTCGCATCGAAGCGGCAGCGCCAGCAGCATCGTCGCGACCGCACGGCTGACCGGGCAAACGCTCGGCGCGGCGTTCGCCGCACTGTGCTTTGCGCTCGGCGGCCACGATGGCGCGACGCTTGCTTTGGCACTCGGCGCCGGATTTGCCGCGCTCGGATGCGTGATGAGTTTCCTGCGCCTGGCGGTGAGCGCGCAGCAAGATTGATTGGAGGGAATGTGCCTACCAGGCAGGCAATCCCTAGCCGACCACGGCGAACATGACGGCCATGTGGCGCCCCTGCCCCCACGAAACCCCGGTCCGTCAATTTTCTTCCGCGCTGCAAACGCATTTTCTTGATTTGAACTATTCCAGATTGCGGTCCAGTGTCCCCGCCGGGTTCAATTGATGAATTGAGCTAACAGGGGAAACGCGATGGCAAACCTCACTATCAACGGCAAATCAATCAATGTGGACGTCGAGGACGACACCCCGCTGCTATGGGCGATCCGGGAGAATGTCGGACTGACCGGCACCAAATACGGCTGCGGCATTGCACAATGCGGGGCCTGCACGATCCATATTGACGGCGTCGCAATGCGCTCCTGCGGCATCTCGGTCAGCGAAGCCGTCGGCAAGCAGATCACCACGATCGAAGGTCTGGCCGCCAGCGATGGCGCACTGCACAAGGTGCAGCAGGCCTGGATCAAGAACGACGTGCCGCAATGCGGCTATTGCCAAACCGGCATGATCATGGCGGTGGCGGCGTTGCTCAAGGACAAGCCGAAGCCGACCGACAAGGACATCGACGAAACCATCACCAATATTTGCCGCTGCGGCACCTTCCAACAGGTGCGCGAGGCAATCCACGCCGCCGCGAACGCTTGAGGGGGATGTCATGAACAAGCACATCACGCCCACGCTCAACCGCCGCGCCTTCGTCATTGGCACCGCCGCCGTCGCCGGCGCCGGGCTTTCGGTCGGCATGGATATCCCCTTCGGTGGACCGACCGTGGTTCGCGCCGCCGACGGATCGCCTGAGGTCAACGTCTGGGTGGTGATCCGCCCCGACGACACCGTCGTGATCCGCATCGCCCGCTCGGAGATGGGACAGGGCACACTCACAGGCCTCGCCCAACTCGTCGCCGAAGAGCTCGAATGCGACTGGTCGAAGGTCACCACGGAATATCCGACACCGGGTCAAAGTGTCGCACGCAAGCGGGCCTGGGGCGATTTCTCGACCGGCGGCAGCCGCGGCATCCGCACCTCGCAGGATTATGTCCGCAAGGGCGGCGCCACCGCGCGCATGATGCTGGTCCAGGCCGCGGCCAATGAGTGGAAGGTGCCGGTTTCGGAATGCACCGCCGCCAACAGCACCATCACGCACACACCGACCGGCAAGAAGACGACCTACGGCAAGGTCGTGGAAGCCGCGGCCAAGCTGTCGCCTCCCGCAGATGCCGACGTCAAGCTGAAGGATCCGAAGGACTGGAAAATCGCCGGCAAGGGCGTGTTGCGGCTCGATACCGCCGACAAGACCACCGGCAAGATGATGTATGGCATCGACGTCAAGCTGCCGGGGATGCTGAACGCCGCGCTGAAGGATTGCCCGGTCTTCGGCGGCAAGCTGAAGAGCTATGACGAAGCCAAGGTCATGGGCATGAAGGGCGTCAAGAAGGTGGTGCGGGTCAACGACTCGACCGTCGCCGTCGTCGCCGACACCTGGTGGCACGCCAAGACCGCGCTCGACGCGCTGCCGATCGTCTGGGATGAAGGCGAGAACGCCAAGGTGTCGAGCGAATCGATCGCCAAGTGGCTGGCCGAGGGCCTCGACAATTCGCAGCCCGCTTTTATCGGCAACCAGAACGGCGATGCCAAAGCCGCCATCGCCGGCGCCGCCAAAAAGATCGAGGCGGTGTACAACTATCCCTACCAGAACCACGCCGCGATGGAGCCGCTCAACGCCACCGCGCTTTACACACCCGACAAGTGCGAGGTCTGGACCGGAACGCAGAACGGCGAAGCGGCATTCGCCGCGGTGATGGAAACCTCCGGCCTGCCCGCCGACAAATGCGAGGTTCACAAGCTGATCCTCGGCGGCGGCTTCGGCCGTCGCGGCATGACCGACTATGTCCGACAGGCCGTCTCTATCGCCAAGCAGATGCCGGGCACGCCGATCAAGCTGTTGTGGTCACGCGAAGACGACATGCAGCACGGCACCTATCATCCGGTCACCCAGTGCAAGCTGACCGGCGCCTTCGACAAGGACAACAATCTGACGGCGCTGCATGTCCGGATCTCCGGCCAATCCATCCTCTTCACCGTGCGTCCGGCGGCTCTGGTCAACGGCATGGACACGGCCGCATTCCAGGGCCTCGCGCCCACCGGCGATTGGGCGATCGGATATAGTTTTCCGAACCTGCTGGTCGAACATTCGATGCGCAACCCCCACGTCCCGCCGGGCTTCTGGCGCGGCGTCAACGTCAATCAGAACGCGATCTATCTTGAGTGCTTCATAGACGAGCTGGCACATTCGGTCGGCGAAGACCCGGTCGCGTTCCGGCGCAAGTTGATGGCGAAGCATCCCAAACACCTCGCGGTGCTCAATGCGGTGGCCGAAAAAGTCGGCTGGGACAAGCCGCCGCCAAAGGGCGTGTACCGCGGCATCTGCCAGCACATGGGCTACGGCAGCTACGTCGCCGGTGCCGCCGAAATCTCAGTGACCGACGGCAACAAGATCAAGGTGCACCGTATCGTCGCTTCCACTGATCCTGGCCACGTCGTCAATCCGGCGCAGATCGAGCGCCAGATTGCAGGCTCGTTCGTCTATGGCCTGTCGGCTTTGTTCTACGGCAATTGCACCGTCAAGGACGGCCGCATCGAGCAGTCCAACTTCGACACCTACAATTCGATGCGGATCGCGGAGATGCCGAAGGTGGAGTCGGTCATCGTGCCGAGCGGCGGCTTCTGGGGCGGCGTCGGCGAACCGACGATCTGCGTCGCGGCGCCCGCCGTGCTCAATGCGTATTTCGCGGCTACGGGAAAACGCATCCGCTCGGTGCCACTGAAAGATCAGGATATCAGCTTCGCCTGACAACGCGGGCGGCGGCCTTCACCGGTCGCCGCCCCACCCACCTTTTCGGATGTCAACCGATGAAAGCGTTTTGCGTTGCCATTGGAATTGCAACCGCTGTGGCATGGAGTTCGCCGCTGCTGGCGGCGTCCATCCCTCCGCCTGGTGCGGCGGCCTGTTCCGGCTGCCATGCCGCTGGAACTGTGCCGGCCTCGCCGGTTTCGCGGCTGTACGGCCGTGACGCCGGCGATATCATGACCGCGATGACGGGATTTCGCGACGGTTCGCTTCCCGGCACGGTGATGAACCGCATCGCCAAAGGCTTCTCCGACGACGAGCTGCGCGCGATTGCGGCGTGGCTCGCGGCACAGAAGTAAGGGGGCCGCCATGGGCATCAACCATCGCATGAGCCGCCGGGAATTCGTTGGTGCCGGTGCTGCCGCAGTAACGGCGCTGGCGTTTCCGCTGCCCGCATTCGCACAAGCCGCGGCGCGCGTCATCGTGATCGGCGGCGGCTTCGGCGGCGCGAGCTGCGCCCGCGCATTGAAACAGATCGAGCCGAAGCTGCAGGTCACGCTGGTCGAGCCGAACCGAACCTTCACCGCCTGCCCGTTCAGCAACAACGTGATCGCCGGACTACGTTCGCTCGAGGAACAGCAATTCGGCTATGACAAGATCGCCGTCGGCGGCGTCACCGTGGTGGCGCAGGCGGCAACGGCGATCGATGCAAAGGCACGGACGGTCGGGCTCGCCGACGGCACGTCGCTCGCCTACGACCGGCTGGTGCTGTCTCCCGGCGTCGATCTGCGTTTCGAAGCGCTGCCCGGTTACGACGAAGCTGCCGCCGCAAAGATGCCGCATGCCTGGAAAGCCGGCGAGCAGACGCTGCTGCTGCGCAAGCAACTCGAAGCCATGGACGACGGCGGCCTTGTCGTGATCGCCGCGCCGGCCAATCCGTTCCGCTGCCCGCCGGGACCTTACGAACGCGCCTGTCTGATTGCGCATTACCTGAAGACCAAGAAGCCGCGCTCGAAGCTGATCATCCTCGACGCCAAGGACACCTTCTCCAAGCAGCGCCTGTTCCAGAACGCCTGGAAGGAGCTTTATCCGGGAATGATCGAATGGGTGTCGCTGTCACAGGGCGGCAAGGTGAACTCCGTCGACCCGGCGACCAACACGCTGATTACCGATTTCGGCAACCACACCGCGCAGGTGGCGAACGTCATTCCGCCGCAACGCGCCGGACGCATCGCCACCATCGCTGGCGCGACCGACAATACCGGCTGGTGCGCGATCGATCCCGTCACTTTCGAATCCAAATCGGCGCCGAACATCCACGTCATCGGCGATGCCTGTATTGCCGGCTCGATGCCGAAATCCGCGTTCTCCGCGAATTCCCAGGCCAAGGCTTGCGCGAGCGCGGTCGCCACGCTGATCGCGGGCCGGACGCCCGAGGCACCGAAGCTGATCAACACCTGCTACAGCCTGGCAGCCCCCGGCTACGGCTTCTCGGTCGCCGGCGTCTACCAGCCGAAGAACGGGCTGTTCGCCGACGTCGAAGGCGCCGGCGGCGTCAGCCCGGCGGATGTGCCGCGCGACTTCCGCGCGCGCGAGGCCGACTATGCGAATTCCTGGTTCGCGACCATCACGGCGGAAGTCTTTGGCTAAACTGCGCATGTCGGGTCCGATCCTTGCGGGCGCACTGCTCGCTTTGCCCGGCCTCGCTGCCGCGCAAGAGCTGCGCCGCTACGCCGTGACAGGCGACGCCATTGCGATGTCGCTGACCGGTGCGCCCGGCGATCCCGCGCGCGGGCGGACGACCCTCCTCAACCGCCAAAGCACCTGCATCCTCTGCCACAACGGACCGTTTCCGGAAGAGAAATTTCAGGGCGATCTGGCCCCCAACCTCGCCGGCTCCGGCAGCCGCTGGTCGGAAGGGCAGTTGCGGCTGCGGCTGGTGGACGCGAGCCGCCTCAATGAAGCGACGATCATGCCGTCCTATTATCGCGTGGACGGCCTGCATCGTGTTGGTCCGGTGTGGCGCGGCAAGCCGATCCTGTCGGCGGAACAGATCGAAGATATCGTGGCTTATCTGGTGACGCTGCGCGAATAGGAAGTGACGATGCAACACAAGGATTCCACACGCCGCCAGTTCCTCGGCCTCGCCGGCGGCGCGGCCGTGCTCGGCGCCGTTCCGATCGTGACGGTGCGGCCGAGCGAAGCGACGCCCGCCGAACTCGCATCCGCGATCCGCAGTGTCACCAATGGCGCGCAAGTGCGCACCGGCAAGGTCAAGCTCGACGTGCCGCCGCTGGTCGAGAACGGCAACACCGTGCCGCTGACCGTCAACGTCGCGAGCCCGATGGCGCCGGAGGATCACGTCCGCAGCATCCACATCTTCAACGAGAAGAACCCGCAGCCCAATATCGGCAACTTCCATCTCGGTCCGCATTCCGGCCGCGCGCAGGTGTCCACGCGGATTCGCCTCGCCGACAGCCAGAAGATCGTCGCCATCGCGCGGTTGTCCGACGGCTCGTTCTGGTCGGCCAGCGTCGACGTCGTGGTGACGCTGGCGGCCTGCACTGATGAGGTGATCTGATGGCCTCCGCACTGATCAACGTTCCCGCCAAAGCCAAACGCGGCGATATCATCGAGATCAAGACGCTGATGTCGCACATCATGGAAACCGGCTATCGGCATACCGCCACCGGCGAGGTGGTGCCGCGCGACATCATCACGAGTTTTGCATGCCGCTATAACGGCACCGAGATTTTTCGCGCCGATCTGTTTGCTGCGATCGCCGCCAACCCGTTCATCACCTTCTTCACCACCGCGACAGCGAGCGGCAAGTTCGAGTTCGAATGGATCGGCGATAACGGCTTTTCCGAAACCGCGTCGGCCTCGATCACCGTCGAATGAGATTGGCCGGCCTCATCGTTCTGTCTGCTCTGCTCGCGGTGGATGCCGCCGGCGCTGAAATTCCGCAAGCAGAACGCCGCTCCGGCGCCAGCTTCATGGCGCCGGCCACCAGGGCGATGCAGGACGACGACACGACAAATCCCGGCATGCTGTGGGTGCTCGACGGCGAGAAATTGTGGGCGGGCAAGACGGGCGTTGCAAACAAGGCCTGCGCCGATTGCCATCAGGACGCGCGCGCGAGCATGAGGGGCGTCGCGGCGCATTATCCCGCCTTCGACAAGGCGCTCGGCCGGCCCGTCGATCTCGAACAGCGCATCAATCTGTGCCGCGCCACTCATCAGCAGGCGACGCCGCTTCCTTACGAGAGCCGCGAATTGCTGGCGCTGACCGCCTTTGTGGCGCAGCAATCGCGCGGGGCTGCGATCGAGACCGGTAGCGATCCGCAGCTAGCGCCGTTCGTCGCCAAGGGCCGTGAGCTGTTCATGCAGCGGCAGGGCCAGATCAATCTCGGCTGCACCAATTGCCACGATGAGAATTGGGATAAGCGCCTGGCCGGATCGGCGATCACGCAAGGACACCCGACGGGTTACCCGCTTTATCGGCTGGAGTGGCAATCACTGGGATCGCTGCAGCGCCGGCTGCGCGCCTGCATGACGGGCATCCGCGCGCAGGCCTATGATTACGGCGCGCCTGAACTGGTCGAGCTGGAGCTGTATCTGATGTCGCGGGCCAAGGGCATGCCGCTGGAAGCCCCGGCCATTCGACCCTAGTCATGGGCCCCAAAGGGCCCAGACACAAAAATAGCGAAAACAACCCCATGCAAAGAAAGGATGGGCCCGGTCTCGCAGTCCTCGGTTACCGCTCCGCGAACGCTTTCTCGACCACGAACTGCGCCGCCTCGCCGTGATTGCCTTCGACAAAGCCCTTGCCGCCCAGCAGTGTGCGAGTGTCGGCGACCAGCGCCGGGCTGCCGCAGATCATGACGCGGTCATGCGCGGCTTCGAGCGGGGCAAGCCCGATATCCGCGAACAGCTTGCCGGAATTGATCAGGTCGGTGATGCGGCCGCGGTTGTGGAAGGGATCGCGGGTCACCGTCGGATAATAGATCAACTGGTTGCGCACGAGTTCGCCGATCAGTTCGTCGTTCGGCAGTTCCTTGGTGATCATCTCACCATAGGCGAGTTCGGCGACGCGGCGGCAGCCGTGCAGCAGCACCACCTTCTCGAAGCGCTCATAGGTTTCGGGATCCTTGATCACGCTGAGGAACGGGGCAAGCCCGGTGCCGGTGCCGATCAAATACAGGTTGCGGCCGTCCTGCAGATTGTCGATCACCAGCGTGCCGGTGGCCTTGCGGCTGACGATGATCTCGTCGCCTTCCTTGAGATGCTGGAGGCGCGAGGTCAGCGGCCCGTCCGGCACCTTGATCGAGAAGAATTCGAGCCGGTCCTCATAATTGGCGCTGGCGACGCTGTAGGCGCGCAGCAGCGGCTTCTCGCCGACCTTCAGCCCGATCATGGTGAACTCGCCGTTGCGAAAACGGAACGAGGGATCGCGCGTGGTGGTGAAGGAGAACAGCGTGTCGGTCCAGTGATGGACGCTGAGAACGCTTTCCTGATTGAAATTGCTCATCTTTCGATCCGATTGGAGGCAGATTGCGTCGGCAAAATCATTCGTGTACGATCATTCGTATACGAATGAATAATCCTTCTTGATCCCGCCGTCAAGCCGCGGGCAAGATGGCCGGCAACGCCCCGAAGGCATTGAACAACAAGGAAAATCCGATGGCGCACGACGCACCCCAGGCAAGCGGCCCGAGCAAGCTGGTGATCCGCAATATCGGGCTGCTGCTGTCGGGGATGCTGGAAAAGCCGATCCTGGATGCCGACGCCATCGTGGCCGAGAACGGCAAAATCACCGCGATCGGCCGCCTCAAGGACGTCGACACCGAGGGCGCCACGACCGTCGTCAATGCCAACGGCACCACGGTCGCCCCCGGGCTGATCGACAGCCACGTCCATCCCGTCGCCGGCGACTGGACGCCGCGGCAGAACCAGATGGGCTGGATCGACAGCTATCTGCATGGCGGCGTCACCACGATGATATCAGCCGGTGAAGTCCACATGCCCGGCCGTCCCCGCGACGTCGTCGGCGTCAAGGCGATGGCGATTTTCGCGCAGCGCGCGTTCTGGAATCTGCGGCCCGGCGGCGTGAAGATCCATGCCGGCGCGCCCGTGATCGAAAGCGAGATGGTCGAGGACGATTTCAAGGAGCTCGCCGCGGCCGGCGTCAAGCTGCTCGGCGAGGTCGGCCTCGGTGGCGTCAAGGACGGGCCGACCGCTCGCAAGATGGTGGGATGGGCGCGCAAATACGGCATCCAGAGCACGATCCACACCGGCGGGCCTTCGATCCCAGGTTCCGGCCTGATCGACAAGGACGTGGTGCTGGAAGCCGACACCGATGTGGTCGGCCACATCAATGGCGGCCACACCGCCCTGCCCGACGACCAGATCCGCTGCATCTGCGAGGGCTGCAAGCGCGGCTTGGAGCTGGTTCACAACGGCAACGAACGCTCGGCGCTGTTTACACTGCGCACCGCGCGCGAGATGGGCGACCTCCACCGCGTCATCCTCGGCACCGACGCCCCGGCCGGCTCCGGCGTGCAGCCGCTCGGCATTTTGCGCATGGTGTCGCTGCTGTCATCGCTCGGCGAACTGCCGGCCGAAATCGCCTTCTGCCTCGCCACCGGCAACACCGCCCGCATGCGCGCGCTCGACTGCGGCCTGATCGAGGTCGGCCGCTCCGCCGACTTCGTCATCATGGACATGGCGCAGCATTCACCGGGAAAGAACCTTCTGCACAGCGTGCAGCTCGGCGACCTGCCCGGCATCGGCATGACCATCATCGACGGCATCGTCCGTACCCAGCGCAGCCGCAACACGCCGCCGGCGACACGGCTGCCGGAGATCGTCGGGCATTAGACGCACGCGCCGCGGCAACGTAGAGTCCGTGTAGTGACCAAAGCGACGTTAGCGCCGCGGTCAGGCGCCTCGCGCCCTGGATAAGGTCGCGGACGGCAGCTCTGCGAATTGGCGCCGATAGATTTCCGCGGACCGCCCGAAATGCGTGAAGCCATAAAGCGCGGCCACAGCCGTGACGTTTGTCTGCTGTCCGGGACGCGATAAAGCGCGGCGCGCTGCATGGAGACGAAGTTCGGCGAGCAGCGCTGCTGGCGGACGGCCGAAAGCCTCCACGCAGCTTAAATGAAGCGTTCGTTCTTTTGCGGCAACTGCGATGCAAAGTTCGGTAATGCCTGGCGGATCGTCGAGCCGTCCATGCCGAAGATCAAGAACGGCCCTCGCAACACTTGCGCGGCGGTGCGAGGACTCAATGAGCTCTGCAGTGTCCAGGACAATGTCAAAAATGCCCGTCTCGATCTGCGACAAGCTTTGCCCGCCCAGATGATCATTCGGCTGCGTCCGGAGTCTTTGCAACAGAGACGTAGGGTGCCGGCTACTGTCGAGAAAAAGGAAGGACATTGATATTGACGTATTCAACGGCAGAAAGCGCGATGAGAAAGTGATACAAGCGATATCCCGGCGCAGCGTTTTCATCGGGGCATTTCTCATGATTAGCATTTCCTTCATTCCCGCTGCGAGCGCTCAGAACAGCGACACATGCACGCAAGTCGCCGATGCCTACGGCCGGATCGTCACGACCTGCCGGTAAGGTCTTCTAAACGACAGACAAGAACCGCGGCGCTCTGGAGCTCTGCGGCTTCCTAACCAGCACTCGGCTTAACGAAACGCATTCAGCGTTTCCGAACGGAGGAGGCAAAAATGAAGCTCTCGATTTCGCTGTCAGCGCTGCTGATCGCCGGGTCCATGGTCGCAAGCACTGAACAGGCCAGCGCCGTCGTGTACTGCCAGTACATCTCTTATCCGGCGGGCTGCGTCGTAAGGCCCGGCGTCCGATTGGTGGCGCGCCCGGTCGCACGGGCCGTGGTGACACCCGGTGTCGGTGCCCGAGGTGTCGGAGTGCGTCCGGGCACGCCTATGAACCGTGGTGGTCCGGTGAATCGCGTCGGCAGGCGCTGAGGTCTGCGGGTTGATCTTCCGGAAAGTAGAGATGCGCGCCCGCCGGATCCAGGCCGGTCTGATCCTCGCGATCGGGATCGCCGCATTTTCGCCCGCGGAGGTCAGCGCGGACGAGAACGGTTATTCGTTCTGGTTGCCCGGGCAGTTTGGCAGTCTTGCGGCCGCGCCCGGCGTGCCGGGCTGGGCGATGGCGGAGGTATAATTACCACACCTCGGTTGCGGCTCCCGGCGCCGTCACTGCCGCCCGGCAGATCCAGGTCGGCAGATTTCCCGCAAACGTGAATGTCAGCTTGAATGCAAGTCTGACCGGACATGCGGACGCCATCCTGCTCAACCCCAGCTATACGTTCGCAACGCCCCTGTTCGGCGGCACGGAGTGAGGGCGGAAGACAATCCGGACACTCTGGAAAATCGGCCCTTGATCGCTGGATCGCCATCGCGCCCGGCGGGTCGGGCCAAATTTTGTGATTTCGCCTCCAAAGCCATGAACGAATTGCCGGCCGGTCACGTCAAATGCGGACGGCCTGCGCCGCAGCCTGCTGCGCCGTCCGAGCATTCGAGGGACATTTGAAGAATTTACCGCAAATTGCCGGCGGGGTGGCGGGTGCGGCAGTTGGCTTTGCCGCCACCTTGCTGATCGTCGAACTCGTCGGTTCTGGAAACCGCGCCGACCCCATCGGTTCCGCGCTGCTGGCGGTGTTCGTCTTCGCGCCGGCCGGGGCGATCGCAGGCCTCGTACTCGGTACCAAGCTCGCGATGCGGATGCGCGGAGGCGAGAACACCGGCAGCCTGGCCGGCAACAGCTTGAGGGCATTCGGTGCGCTGATCCTGCTCTGCGCCGCCGCCGGCACGGCATACTACGTCTACGCGGTCACGACAGCCACGCCGTGGCTCAACCCGAACGCCGCCACCCCGCTTCTCCAATTCGAAGTCCGCCTTCCCGCGGGCGCGGCGTTGCCGGCTTCCGCGGCAGACGTCGCGATCGAGTTGCAGACCGATCAGAACAGCATGCCGGGCGCGCCAAGATTCAACCAGTTCCGCCGCGACGGCGAGCGGCCGGTGATCGCAGGCGACGTCGAGCTCGCCTTTCGTACCGCCCATCGCCAAGTAGAGGTCAAGATCAAGGGCCAGCCCGCCCGCGTGTACCGCATCGGACTGACCGCCAAGGCGCCGCACGCCGCTCAGCTCGGACCCTGGCAACCGAACGCCGACGGCAGCGAAATCCGCTATCGGGCCAAATGGCCCGGACGCGATTGACCGGCCGCCGCCCCACCTGCCCTCGTCAAATTGCACATCTGAGAATCCATACTCACTATCGTGATTAAGGATTCTCAGATGTGCGATGGCACACCCAATTACGCATCAGATTCTATATTCACCAAAACTTCCCCGGCGATGATTTCAGGGTCTCCAAGATTTAGATCATGCAGGCTTGCTTGAACAAACTCCAGTACCTTCTCGTTCGCCGCATTGGCGCTTTCGCGGTCCTCGAATATCATTACAGCGACACCGACGCCGTCGCCCCCATCCAGTACATAATAGGATCTGAATCCGTGCGATTCCCTTAGCATCTGACCGACGCCGCTTTTGGCGCGGCGAGCAGCATCCGCAACCGAGCGAACCTTGGTGTACTTTCGAATGACTATGTACATGAGGCCACCCATGCTTTTCGGTTCCAGCCCCACGCATCAAAGCATATCGGGCCGCTGCTGGACTAGAGCCTTATCGGTTCTGATTGAAGCAGAACCGAAGCTCCAGACTCTTGTTCTGACGCGTTTTCTTCACGCGAACCGGTATCCACTTCGCTCGAAACGCTAGAGCCTGCTTTCGAGATGGGTCAAACAGAGAAGCACTCACTGCGAGCAAATGGCTTCCGGGTTACCCCTGAAAGCGGACGTGGCTCGACGTCGCGGCAATGTCGGCTTTGTGCCACAAGCGGCCCTGAGCATCCGCAGCAAGGTGTGCGGATCGAAGCGCCGTTACTCGATCACGGCATAGCCCCGCGCTAAGATCAACGGCGGAACTTGTCAGCTTGAGTTTTTTCCGCCATCTGTCGCTCCTGACGCCCGAGGATTTGCGATGAGCGACATGCCCGATTTCCACAGTAACAAGGAACCCTTCGAGGTGGTCTTTTCCCCGTGGCGGGAGGATCTCGCAAAGAGGATCATCAAGCGACTGCACGAAAAAGGGGTTCAGGTTTCGTATAGCAAAATGAAGTACAACACGTTTGCCACAGGAGAAATCCTGCCAGACGTGCCACAATCCGTGAGAGGCAAGCATGTCTACTTCCTGCATGACCTACTGGCTGAGGATCCTAACATCGCGCTCATGAGGTATCTCCTCTCGGCCGACGCCCTCACACGTTCTGATGTCGCTTCGATCACCTGCGTCTTCCCGAACATCCCGTATTTGCGCCAGGATCGCCGAGAGCCGGACGACCGCGCGTCGATATCCGCAGCCGTCGTATTGCGACTCATCGAGGAAAGCTCTCCCAGGATCCGTACGATCATCACCTATCACATGCACGCTGCGCAGGAGACGGGATTTGT
Source organism: Bradyrhizobium sp. AUGA SZCCT0177 (assembly GCF_018130125.1). Taxonomy (NCBI): domain Bacteria; kingdom Pseudomonadati; phylum Pseudomonadota; class Alphaproteobacteria; order Hyphomicrobiales; family Nitrobacteraceae; genus Bradyrhizobium; species Bradyrhizobium sp. AUGA SZCCT0177. The sequence continues at coordinate 155,531 of NZ_JAFCMA010000011.1, forward strand.
TCGGCTTCCGATCGCGAACCTGCCGGGCTATGTCGATCACATCCGACATCTCAAGCAGGAACGCGGCGAAGATCTTGGAGATGCGGTAATCGCGGCGCCGGATCTAGGCGCATCGAAATATGCTCGCCGGATCCGTAAAGCGATCGGTTCGCGCTACCAGATCGCGATCGTTGATAAGGAGCGTGATAACGGAGCGACGCGTCCGCTCGACGTCATTGGCGAACCGGTGAAGGGCCGCCGGGTCATCATGTTCGATGACATCATCGATACGGGCGGCTCGATCCTCGGCGCCGCGCAACGCCTTCAGGATGAAGGCGCACTCGACGTCGAAGTCCGGTGCACGCACGGTCTTTTCAATGGCGATGCTATACAGCGGTTCCGTGGCGCTGGGCTCCGCGTCGTCATGCTCGATACGGTTTCGCGCCCGCAGAGTTTCCACGAGAGCGAGCGATCGTGGCTTACGATCCTTCCCATTGACGACATGCTCGCTGCCGCGATGCACCAGACGATGCAGGTGGCAGGCTCGGTAAGCCAGCTGGTCCGCTAGGGCTTCCGCTGAGGCTTTTGGTTAGTCTCGGCAGCCGCGATCACGTCCTTGAGACTGAAATGTCCGTGCCGGGTTAAAAACGGAAGTCGCGGCCTTGCGGCGGGACGTCTGCTTTGCCCCGGTAAGCGGACACGGCTTTTCGCGCCGTTAAGCCGCGGGTGCCATCTGCTCGCGCAGCGCTCGCTCGCTGTGACGCTGTTCAAGGGCGGCAATGGTCACCTTGAGATTGTCGCGCCGCTCGATCAGCGTCCTCGCCAGTATCGGATATTTGACGTCGGATCGGTCGGAGACCCGGCTGCGCTCTTCTTGGGCTGCGATTTCAAGTTCGATCAGTTGAACGGTGCGAACAAGATCAGCCAACATCTTACCTATTGCTGCGACCTCTCGCACTGCACTTTCGCGCGCTGTCTCAAAACGAGCTTGTATGTTCATTTGCGTGCTCCCAATGGCCTGGTTCGGCACATCTTGTGCATGGATGCCGAACAGCTGACACACCCATCGCAAGCCGTTTGCCAATTACGGCCCGTAAGAACACGGTGACCGGAACCCATCGGCCCCCCCGGGGGCCTTCGGCCTCGCGCGGCCTACATCGGAAAGGAACCTGCACACATAGTTTTCCCCCAGCGGCCCCGATAAGAGATGGGGTTTTCACAGCGCAATATCCGTCGAGAAATAAGTTCTTGTGATCGGAGTGGATCTTACAACCATGAATATCCGAACCAACTGTTGGTGGAATGTTGTTCCAACCCTGGAGACCCCCGTGGGCGAAGTCATCCGTTTTGTTCCGAAATCCGAACTCGAGCGAGCCCGTTTAATCCGGGAAGCCCGCGCGATCTACGAAAGCATATTCCCATCGGATCATGCCGTCGGCAGCGCGCAGCATGACCGCAGGGAATGAGCGCGCCGGGATTGCGGCGACAGGTGCACTCAATCGACGGTTGGCCGGAAGACCATTGATCGGGCGCCAACGCCGAATTGGTGCACTGTCACCGTAATACAGCGCAATACGTTACTACGCAGCGCAATACCCAACAACAAACACGGGCCATGCGGGCGTTACACCACATGGCCTCTGTTGGGACTGTCCCCGACGGCGAGGGAATTCCATCCTCTATCCAATAAAACGCAGATAGCGTCCGGGCGTTCCGGGCCAGTTATGTTTGGTGGCGCCTTCGGAACTGCAACCTTTTTTGATTACGTGAATTTAGTTCATGGGTCTCGGGGCTTCGCAAGACTGCGAGGCACGCAATGCATGATTTATCGCCAGCCGACGCCTTTCTTGTCGTCGCAACCCTGGGGACCGCTACCCTGATCGAGATCGCTGCGTTCATCCTCATAGGGTTGATCTGAGAGCGTTCCGCGAGCTTACTCTGAAGTTGACATGACGAAGCCAACAAGAGGCCGCCGGCTATAGGCGTGCCCGGTGCGGCTTCGTCAGGCCGACCGTGGGCGCTAATGCAACTCGAAATGAATGTCCGTTCCCGCAAACCCTGTGCGGCGCTAACCCTCATGCGGAATCTGAACAGAAGGGGTAAAATCCCCTAGGGTCCACATCCGAGGAGCATCAACATGAAGCGACACATCCCGGAGGAATTTTTCACCAGGTTGATCGACTGGAGTCCCTTCGTGATCAAGGGCAACGAGGTGCCGCCCCGAGTTCCTGATGAAGATGAGGAAGACGAAGAAGACGAAGAGGACGAAGAAGGCAACGGCGACCAACCACCGGTCGTGCGCGAGCCCGACGAAGACTAGAATAGCCTGCAATTGGCAGTTGGCGTATAGTGCCTCGCATGAGTTGGGATGCGAAAGACATAGCGCTGCTCAAAGAACTCTGGGCCGTCGGACAGAGCGCCGCGCAGATCGCGCGCCGTTTCGGATGTAGCCGAAACGCGGTCTGCGGCAGGCTAACTCGTTTGGGCCTGAAACGCGGTCACAAGCCGCCAACAGCAAAACCCAATATAAGGGCGGTCCCGAAGCGAAGGTCGGTGTTGTTAGCCGACTGTGCCCGACCGGTGGCGAAGGATGTGGTGCGGAAGACAGTAGCGAGGCAGCCCAAGAAATTCAGCAAGCGCGAGCTTTACGCCATGCTAGCTGACGCGGTCAGGAATACGGGCTAGCCCGCCCACCGCGACATCGTTGCGGCGCTGCCTCTGCACCTCGTTCAGTTCGAACGGTTTCCTTGATGCCGGCAATCCCCGATGCACCTGAACGCGCCATGCGGTAATCCGATCTCGCGCCATCGCTCCAACAACCCCATCTGAGGCCACCCGCTGGCCCTCACAGTGTGCTAATCTGAGCGGGCACGATCCCCTGTCTTCGGCCCGGAGCCGTTGCACCGTGACCCATGATCATAACCCGGCATGGAACGAGGATAGCCGCTTCTCCGGTGCCCTCGACGATGTGATCATCATCCCGCTTGTTTCTGTCGCGCTCGCCGCCAACAAAATCCTGCGTTTCATTCTTTCGATCTTGATGCGCCTGCTCGACTACGCCTTCCCGTTGGCAATGCAGGTGGTCTGGCTTCCGCTCTTCGCTGTCAGGGTTCTCGGCAATGTCATCGTTACTGTCATAAACGGCGCATTGCGCTTCCTGCCCCTTTCCGAGACGAAACGTCGACAGTGGGGTACGTCGATCCGCCGGAACTGGTCGTGGCTCCGGCGCAAGATCAGTTATCGGGCGTTCGAACATGCTGTGTACCGCGCCTTTGAAAGCGGCATGGCATGGGTGTTCCGAAAATGCCGGCACCTGACGCCGAACACCGCATTGCTCGTGATCCTGGGCGCGGTGCTTTGGCTCCCGATCTCCTTCGGGGCTGCAACGGCGATGCACGCGGTATTGTTTGCCAAGGTCACGTCCTGGCCAGCCTGGATGCAACTCCTGCATCCGCTCGCAACGGTCATCGCCAAGAGCAAGCTGTTGGTGCTGCCGGTGTACCCGGCAGCCTGGCCACAGGCCCGGAAACATCCGTTCGTGCGGCGCGTATTCAAGAGCTATGAAACCATCAGGCGCCTGTATGTGATCAAAAAGGTCGGTTTTCGCTATCGGCAGGCAGAGACCGCCGGCGACGCGGCGGTCGAGAGGCTCGAACGCACCGCCGGCCTCACATCGGCGATAAGGTGGCTGCGCGGGGTGCATGTCGCCGAACGGTTCGGCGTGGAAAAGCCCACCCAGAAGTTGCGTTCGTTCTTCTCGCGATGGTCAATTCAGTTCTCGGCCGAATACTACGAAGCGAAGGAACGGCAGCCTCAGATATCCCATCATTAAACGGCAGCAAGCTACGAACGCAGAGATGGTCATCATCTCGCGGCGTCCACCGCCGTGGCTGGCGGCCTGGCCGGCGCCAGGTATCAAAAAGACACGCCGCCGGGATCAAAATGGATCGCCCGGCGGCGCTTATTCCTGAACTGGGACACTAAAATTCCCAGCACTGCATACACTGCACGCCTTGTGCCACAGAGCCATGACATCCGGCCGTGGCTATACCCGCCCTTCCTGAGAAGTCCGCTCATAGGGGCAGACCGGGCCTCTCCGGTCGACGGTCAGAACGATGTGATGGATCCAAAGCCGGCCAACCTCATCGGCGAATGCCGGTCCGGCGCTGGCCGCGCGACGCCACTCCCTAGATCAAGGGCGCGCCTCCCCATCCCGAAGAATTCACGATGCCAGCGCGGTCCGAAGCATCCGCGCGAGATCGGAGCTGAGGTAAGGCTTCGGCAGTAGCAGCACGCCGGCATCGAGCCGGCCATGGTGGACGATGGCGTTCTCGGTATAACCGGACGTGTAAAGCACCTTTAGTCCCGGACGGCGTTTCAGCGCCTCGGTCGCGAGCTGACGACCGTTCAATCCCCCGGGGATTATCACGTCGGTGAACAGCAGATCGATGCGTTCGGAACGATCAATGATTGCCAGCGCCTCGGCGGCATTGCCCGCGGCCTGTGTGTGGTACCCGAAACGGCTGATCTGCGCCACGACGTATTCGCGCACCAGCGCGTCGTCCTCGACAATCAGGATGGATTCGTCGCCGTGTTCGCCCCCCGAGATGCCGGTCTCGGCGGCCAGCGCGTCCGGGACACCCGCGGCCTGCGGAAGGTAAAGCTTCACGGTGGTGCCGTGGCCCTCTTCGCTGTAGATCTTGATGTGTCCGTTCGACTGTTTGACGAAGCCGTAGACCATGCTGAGACCGAGCCCCGATCCCTTCCCAACCTCCTTGGTGGTGAAGAACGGTTCAAACACCTTGTCGAGCAGGTTGCCGGGAATTCCCTCCCCTGTGTCGCTCACCGCGATCATGACGTAATTGCCCGGATTAACCTCGCTGTTCATGCTGGCGTAGTTCTCGTCGAGCACGACATTCTTGGTTTCGAGCGTCAGCTTGCCGCCGTTCGGCATGGCGTCACGCGCATTCAGTGCAAGGTTCAGAATCGCAGTCGAGAGCTGACTGGGATCAATCAGGGCCAGCGCGGAATCGTGCACCAGCATCGATTCGATTTCGATCTGCTCGCTGAGGGTCGGTCGTAGCAACCGTACTGCATCGATGACCAGGACGTTGACGTCAGTGTTGCGCGGCTGCAGCGGTTGTCGACGGGCGAAGGCCAGCAGATGCCGCGTCAGGTCGGCCCCCCTCGCTGCGGCGGCGCTAATCATATCGGTGATCTGACCGAGATGCGGACGATCCTTGACCGCCTCGCCGAGGATTTCGATGGTTCCGGTGATCACGGTCAGAATGTTGTTGAAGTCGTGCGCGACACCACCGGTGAGTTGGCCGACGGCTTCCATCTTCTGCGCTTGGCGGACCTGGGTCTCGTTGGCCTCTATCTCCTGAAAACGTTTGACCATGGCCTCGGCCTTGCGCCGTTGTCGGATTTCCTCCTCAAGTGCCGCATTGGCCTGCTGAAGTTGCATGCGTGTCGGCAGCACCAGAATCCGCGGCAGCATTAGCAGCAGCGCCGCCGTGATCACGACCGATATCAGCGCCAGGACGCCTTTGGTAAAGGCCTCGATGCCGTAGGCCGGCACCCACAGAGTGAGGATCGACAGCAGACGGGTCAACCCGCAGAACGCCGCGAAGATGGCGAATGTCCAGAATACGCCGCGGAACATAACATCGCGGCGCCGCCACACGAAGAACGCGAGGACGAACGCGGTAGCAAAGAAGGCGCCGGCGAGCATGGCGTCGGAAACGGCATTCAGCCAGATCAATTCCGGCTTCCACAGCAGGCACGCGCCATGCGGGGTGAGCGTCGACATGTCCACAATATCCTATTTGAGTTGAGACAATGTTAGAAAGCCCACTCGATAAACCTTTCCCAATCCCTGCCCACCCGCATCAGGGAAGCCGAGCGACCACGCGATGGTCGCGCCGCCGAGAACGTCGAGGAAGCGCGCCGGTTCATGGCAACTCCGTCCCGGGCTAAGGCCGATATTTTCGATACTCAGAACGATAGCACGCAGGGGCTCCGCGGCGTGGGAGATAATCCGTGGTGCACCGCCCCCGCGGTCCCACCTTCCCTGTCCTGACCTGCTGATGATGTCGAGTATTGGCGCTTTTTCGGACCTGAAAGGTCTGGCTGAAGTTGCCCCTTGCTGAGGGCAAAGCGGACTTCCAGTTGCACACTCAGACTTATCAGTTTGACCCAAACCGGACATCTCACCTGTCGGCACTTGGATGGCCGACGTGGCTATCGCCGAGTTGGTGGTCACATGCCGTTCGCCAGACAGCCTAAGCCTGCTATAGTTCGGCGATAGCGCGGAGAGCGACCAGCGAGGTCACATGCGGCGACGCCAGTTCATAACTCTTCTGGGCGGAGCGGTGATGTGGCCGTTTACGGCAAGAGCACAACAGCCGGCAAGAATGCCGCGCGTCATAAGTCTCGCCCCGGTCCACGTTGCGTCGCAGGCGGAAGGAACCCGCAGGATTTTGAGGGAGCTCGGCTACGTCGAAGGACGTAATATTCGTCTTGAGTTTCGGGACGCGGCGGGGAATGTTGATGCGCTCCCTCGGCTGGCGCAAGAGTTAGTACGAGAGGGCGGCATCGACGTCATTCTCGCGATAAGCACGCCAGCCGCGCTGGCTGCTTACAAGGCAACTCAAACAATTCCGATTGTCGCGCTCACCGCTGTTGACCCGGTCGGGTCGGGATTGGCGGATAGCCTCGCGCGTCCCGGCCGCAACGTAACCGGTATCGCGGTTTTTTCCGAGGAAACCACAGAAAAGCGCGTCGAACTGATGCGGGAGGTTGTCCCGCGCGCCCTCCGCCTCGGGACGGTGACGACAAAGCTAAGCAGCGGTGCACAGAGCCTGGCGCCTGTCCTGGAGACCGGCCGTAAGCTCGGTTTTACGGTCGAGTCCATCAACATCGATGACCCCGCTAATCTGGCGAAGGCGTTAGGCCCGGAAGTCCTGACCAGATTTGACGCCCTCGTGTTTGTCCCAGATGCCTTGATCAGTGCTCACATGGCAGAGGTCATCAAGCTGGTCGGCGCGAGCAACAAACCTGCGATCTTTCCTTCGCCCGATTGGGTCGCTAATGGCGGCTTTATGTCGTTCGGGCCGGACTTCTCCGACGCTAACCGTCACCTGATCTCGCAGCTTGATCGCGTTCTGAAAGGCGCGAAGCCAGGCGACCTGCCTTTCGAACGACCTACCAAGTTCTATCTCCGGATCAATCTCCGCGTCGCAAAAGAACTGGGCATCGAGCTGCCTCCGGCCGTCCTCACGCGCGCCGACGAGGTGATTGAGTGAGCGTGCCGACTTTCGATTGAGGCACCTTTGGGACATGGCGATCACATCGAAGCGGCGGAGCGCGCTCCTCGCCGTCAAAGGACCTACTCGAGACGACGTATTCGATCTCACCGCGCGTCATGCCGATATCCATTAGCGCCCGATCGCTCAGGCTGCACAATTCATCCTGCGAGCGTCCGCGTTGACGCCATTCTTGAAACGCACCCCAACAACTCCTGAGGGCGCTGAAGATGCGCGACGTAGAGTCGGCCGTATGTCCCAATCCGCCTGCACTATGGGTCATGCTCATTGTGGTTCTCCCGGGCAGGTACTGCCCCAGAAGAGGATGCCAAGGCGGGGCACGCCCCGCTTAACATTGGGCTTACATTTACCTCACCAGCGGCTTACTCTTTGCGCTCTAGCGGTGCCGGAGCTCCCGATTGACGATGGGAGCTGTCCCAAGGGAATGGCAGTTTGCGCTATCTTTTCGGGGAGTTCGCATTTGACACCGACCGGCGCGAGCTATGGCGCGGGGCGGACGTCGTCGCCATCGCGCCGCAGGTATTCGACCTGCTCGATTACCTGATCCGCAACAGGGAGCGCGTGGTCAGCAAGGATGACCTCATCAGCGCCATTTGGAACGGGCGTATCGTATCCGATGCAGCACTGACGACCCGCCTTAATATCGCCCGCGGCCTGATCGGCGATACCGGGCATGAACAACGCCTCATCAAGACCCTGCCGCGCAAGGGCTTCCGTTTTGTTGGTCCCGTGCTGGAAACGCAGCCGCCCGCAGGCGGGGCAATTGCCGACATCCCGGTAGAACCGTCGAAGGCCGCCCTTGCGCTTCCCGACAAACCGTCCATCGCGGTACTGCCGTTTCAGAACATGAGCGGCGACCCGGAGCAGGAATACTTCGCTGACGGCATGGCCGAGGACATATTGACGGGGCTTTCGCGGCACCGCTGGCTGTTCGTAATCGCTCGTAACTCAAGCTTCACGTACAAGGGTCGTGCTGTGGATGTCCGCCAGGTCGGGCGCGAGCTTGGCGTACGGTATGTATTGGAGGGGAGCGTCAGGCGAGTCAGTAGCCGAGTCCGGTTCACTGCGCAGCTCGTCGATACGGCCACCGGCAACTATGTGTGGGGCGAAAAGTACGATGGCGAAGCGGAAGACCTGTTCGATTTGCAGGACCGGATCACCGAGGCGGTGGTGGGCATTCTGGAACCCACAATCCAGCTTGCTGAAATCGAGCGCACGCGGCGAAAGCGGCCCGAGAATTTGGGCGCCTACGACTACTATCTGCGCGCCCTGGCGCTGACCGATGCATTCACGCGTGGCGCGGTTCAGGCCATGTTGAGCAACTGCCTCCAGGCGATCACACTTGATCCGACGTTTACTCCGGCCTACGCGCTGGCGGCACGCACTTACATACAGACGTATACGCAAGGTTGGACTGTTGACGAGGCCAGAGAACGTGCCGAGGTTCTCGATCTCGTCGAACGTGGTCTTCGCGCTGACCGCCTCGATCCGGTCATGCTCGGCACTGCCGGTCATTGCTTTGCCTGGTTCGCTCATGACCTTGCGAAAGGTATCGCCTATATCGACGAGGCGCTGTCCGTAAACCCAAACCACGCGCACGCCTACCTGCAAAGCGGCATTGTCAGAACACGGGCTGACGATACCGAACTTGCCATCAAGCACCTCAACCATGCGAGACGCCTCAGCCCGCGGGATTCCCGTGGTTACGCGATCTTTCAGGCGTTGGCGGTGGCAAACCATGTCGGTGGAAACCTCGAAGCGGCACATGACTGGGCCCATCGAGCCGTGCAGCACAATCCGAACTATGTGCCCGGTTGGGCCGCTCTTGCTTCGAGCGCAGCCTCGACTGGCAGAGACGCAGAAGCGAAGATGGCCGCGGAAACGCTGCTCGGGCTCGATCCGCAATTCTCAATAAGCCGGCACATTCGCCGCTATCCGATCAGCAGGCGCGAGAAGTTCGAGCATTATTACGAAGGGCTACGCCGCGCCGGTGTTCCCGATTGACGCAAGCGCAAGCGTGCCCACACTTGTGGCGATTGAACCGACGCCCCCCGTAGTTCTCCGGGTTAGTCACCTTAAGCGACATTGCCTATAAAACGTTCGCGAACAGCTGGGGGATGGACTTCGGTCATCACACCGATGTCCAAGGGGTTGTTTGATCGCGAGGCCCGGACTCCTAGGCACTCCGGGCCTCGTTTGATCTCCCGCTGGCAGAATACAGCGCTCACCGGCCCGTCGACGCATCCGGCATGATCTGGAGAAGCGGCTCGGGTCCGACCGAAATTTGACCGGTGAATGGCCGGTCGTGGGCGGCGATCAGCAACACCGAGGCGGCGACGCCGGTCGCGAACAGCGCCATCGCAATCCCCGATGCCAGCCGGTTACCGCAGTGAACGAGCGCGATCACGAACAGTTCGCAAATCGCCTGCAAATAAAGACTCCACCATTTAACCGGATTGACTTCCGCCTGGCTGATGATGATCCGCTGCCGGCGCGCATCCAGCGCGATTCCCAACGCGCTGATGATTTCGCGCTGCGCGGTCTGCTGGCCCGCCCCCTGCGGCGTCATCGAGACAACGAGTTGCAGCGCCTCGGTGAGAGCGGGAGGAGCTGGCCTCAGCGAGGCTGTCTGCCCCGCCATCATCGGCCATTCAACCTTGGCGGTTTGCTCGATATAGCCGCGAACGAGATCGCGCACCCGGCCCTCCTGTTCGGGCGGCAGTCCGGCGGCGAGCAGCACGGCGGCTCGCAGCGCGCTGGCTTCACGGCTCACCGCCGTACTGGCGCGATCATTGTCGCTCCAGACCTGGGCGGCGGTGAAGGCGACGAACAGGCCGAAGATGATGCCCAGCACGGGCAGCATGCCCGGCGAAATCGCCTGGAATGATTTTGCGCGGTCGCCCGTTGCGAGCACCGAAACCGTAGCAAAGATCATGATGGCAAGCAGATAGGTGAATGCGAAGATCGAAAGCGCCATCACTGGCACAGGCAGATTGTGCAACCAGTCGCTCATTGCGCTTCCCGCCCCGTGTCCGGATCCAACCCGACGCAATTATGTGAAATTCCTGGGCTATCCGCAATCACCGCATCTCGTTCAACAAATCCATCAGCATCTCGCGCTCCCTGGCGTTGAGCGACGCCAGCATTTGTCTCGGGATGGCGGGCGCGTGCGGTGCGGCCTTCCCGGCCGCCGCGGGATCAGAGCCCGGATCGTTTCTTTCACCTGATAGCATTGAGGTGTATGATCACCATCAGCGAACCCCGCCGGCGGCACAGTCAAGAGGACTCAACGAGCCGGGTTAATTCTGCTGCATGCCGCTGAGCCATGTTGGTACCCACCAAGGCAAACAGGGAGGCAGTACGATGACGATGAGACCAGACCCCACGTTTCACGCGTCGCCGAAGCTTGCGATGGAAGCTCCGCCAGAGAGCTTCGCCTACACCTTGCTGCTAAGCCCGGACTTTTCAAAACCCGACGCGCTTGCCGTGATCGACGTCAAGCCCGGCTCTCCGCGTTTCGGTCAGATCGTCCACACCGTAACGATGCCCAACAAGGGAGACGAGTTTCACCATTTCGGATGGAACGCCTGCTCATCGGCCTTGTCACCGCTCACCGGGCACGCCTTCCTCGAGCGCCGCTACCTCATCATCCCCGGTATGCGGTCCTCCCGGATCTACATCGTCGATACCAAGCCGGATCCCACCCAGGCGAAGATTCACAAAATCATCGAGCCCGAAGAGGTCTTCAAAAAGACCGGATACTCGCGGCCGCACACGATCCATTGCGGGCCGGATGGCATTTACGTTTCTACGCTCGGCGGCGGCGGCAAGGACGGCACCGATGGACCGCCCGGCATCTTCATCATGGATTGCGAGACATTCGAAGTGCTCGGACGCTGGGAAATCGATCGCGGTCCTCAAGAGAAGCACTATGATTTCTGGTGGAACCTGCCCCGCGACTACATGGTGAGCAGCGAGTGGGCGCTGCCGCCGCAGTTCGAGAACGGAATCGTGCCGGAGGATCTGCTCTCGAACAAATACGGCCATCGAATCCACTTCTGGGACCTGCGGGCTCGGCGAAACGTCCAGACCATCGATCTCGGCGCCAACCATCAAATGGCGCTGGAAGTGCGTCCCGCGCATGATCCCATCAAAGAGTACGGCTTCGTCGGCGTCGTGGTCGACACCACGAATCTGGAAGGTTCGATCTGGACCTGGTGGCGCGAGGGCGGCAAGTTTCACATCGAGAAAACGGCGACGATCCCGCCCGAGCCTGCATCGAAGGAGCAATTGCCGCCGCTGCTGCAGGGCTTTGGCGCCGTGCCGCCGCTGGTGACTGACATCGACCTGTCGATGGATGACAGATTTCTTTACGTCGCTTGCTGGGGCACTGGCGAGATGCGTCAATACGATGTCAGCGATCCCAGAAAGCCCAAGCTTGCCGGATCGGTCCACCTCGGCGGCATCGCACGCCGCACGCCTCATCCGAATGGCAAGGCGTATGCCGGCGGCCCCCAGATGGTCGAGATCAGCCGCGACGGCAAACGCGTCTACTGGACCAACTCGCTCTACTCGACCTGGGACGACCAATTTTATCCCAGCGGAATTCCGGGCGTCGAGGTGATGGCCAATGCAAGCCCGAAAGGCGGCCTCGAACTGGCAAAGGACTTTTGCGTGAGCTTCCCCGACGGATACCGCGCGCATCAGATCAGGCTCGATGGTGGAGACTGTTCGACCGATTCATTCTGCTACCCGTCGGCTTGAATGTGAGCACGGTGGATTGGACACCGGCTTGGCTCTGGCTGGCTGTCATCGCGAGCGGCCTCTACCACGGAGTAAATCCGGGAATGGGATGGCCGCTCGCCGTATCCGCCGGATTAATGGAAAGGACGACGCGTGCGCTCGGCGCCGCGCTGGTGCCGCTGACAGCCGGCCATCTGCTCGCGATGCTGCTGGTGCTCCTACCCTTCGCGCTGCTGGTCAACCTCGTCGAATGGCAGCGCCAGATCCAGATCGGCGCCAGCCTCCTTGTCATCGGGTTCGGTATCTTTCGCCTTGTCGATCGGCGCCATCCAAGAGCGTTGGCGCGGATACGGCCGACGCAACTGGGTCTGTGGTCCTTTGCCGTGGCAATCGCGCACGGCGCGGGGTTGATGCTGGTGCCGATCTATCTCGGGCTCTGCCGCGAGGCCGACCTCGACAAGGGCCACGAGGCAGCTTTGAGCCTCATCAACGCCAATCTCGGTATGGCCGGGCTGGTCGCCGTCGTCCACGCCATCGCGATGATTGCCGCCGGCGGATGCCTGGCGTGGCTGGTGTACCGTTATCTCGGCCTCAAATTCGTATCGCGGAGCTGGTTCAATCTGGATACGTCATGGGCCGTCAGCCTCATCCTGGTCGGAGCGGTTGCACTGGTGCTCAGCCTTGCGGCGTAGCGCGAACGCTGCGGCGTCACTGCGATTCTGACTAAGGCACGCCTCCGCGTCAGCGCAGCTTGTCCAGCAGCGCGATCAGCGTCTCGCGCTCCTTGGCGTCGAGCGGCGCCAGGGTTTCCCGGGTGATCGCGAGCGCATTGGGCGCGGCCTTTTCGGCGAGCTGTTGCCCCGCCCGCGTGAGACTCACCAGCAGGCGGCGGCCGTCCTCCGGATCCGGGCTGGTCTCGGTCAGGCCGCGCGCCGTAAGGCGGTCGATCACGCCCTTGATGGTGGCAACGTCCATCGCGGTCAGCCGGCCCAGGAGATTTTGCGAGCACGGACCGGTCTCGGCCAGCTTCGAAACAGCTGCCCATTGCGTCGGGGTCAGATTGATGCCGATCTCGCGGGCGAAAATCGTCGAATGGCGTTGCCAGACCTGGCGCAGGATGAAGCCGACCTGCTCGTCCAGAATGTAGGACGGCCGCGCAGGCTTGACGCTCCGTTTCGCCGAAACACTCCTGCCCATCTGCACTCTCTCTTCTTGTTTGCCGCCGCCGGTCACAGCGACAGATGCGCGTCGCGGATGTCCGGACGCGCGTCGAGTTCAGCCATCGTGCCGCCGTAGCAGATCTTGCCGCGCTCGATGATGTAGGCGCGGTCGCAGATCAGCCGGGCGAAATGCAAATTCTGTTCGGAGACGAGGATGCTGACGCCCTCCTTCTTCATGGCCAAGATGGCGTCGACCATCTGCTCCACGATCTTCGGCGACAGGCCTTCCGATGGTTCGTCGAGCAGCACGAGGGATGGATTGCCCATCAGCGTCCGCGCGATCGTCAGCATCTGCTGTTCGCCGCCGCTCATACGCCCGCCAGGACGCCCGCGCATCTCGCCAAGGTTCGGAAACAGCGTGAATAGCTTTTCGCGGGTCCAATGCGGCGCATTGGGACGCTTGGGCTGGCGGCCGACTTCGAGATTTTCCTCGACCGTCAGATCCGTGAAGATGCGCCGCTCTTCCGGCACGTAGCCGAGCCCACCGCGCACGATCGCATGCGTCGGTTCGGTGGAGACGTCCCTGCCTTCGAACAGGATACGGCCGGAGCGCTGCTGGACGAGACCGACGATGGAACGGAAGGTGGTGGACTTGCCGGCGCCGTTGCGGCCGAGCAGCGCGACGACCTCGCCTTCGCCAACCTCAAGCGCGATATCGAACAGGATATGCGCCGGGCCATAATAGCTGTTGAGGTCCTGAACCGAGAGCTTCATGCGCCGGCTCCCTCGCGGTGGCGCGAATCATAGACCAGGCCCTCGCCGAGATAGATCGCGCGAACCTGCGGGTTGCCGCGGACCTGCTCCGGCGTGCCCTCGGCAATCAGGCTGCCGCGGTTGAGCACGAGAATGCGGTCGGCATGCTCGAACACCACGTCCATGTCGTGTTCGGTGAAGAGCACGCCGATCGACTTTTCACGGGCGATCTGCGCGGTGAGCCGCATCAGTTCGATGCGCTCGCGCGGCGCCATGCCCGCGGTCGGCTCGTCCATCAACAGAAGCTTTGGCTGGTTGGCGAGCGCGATTGCGAGTTCGAGCCGCTTCAGGTCGCCATAGGCAAGCTCGCCGCAGGGACGCCCGGCATAGGCGCCCATGCCGACGAGGTCGAGCAACCGGCCGGCTTCCTCGCGGGCGTAACGCGCCGTCGAGCCCCAGAGATTGAATAATTGCCGCCCGTACGACACCAGCGCGACCTGCACGTTCTCGCGCACGGTCATGGTCGGGAACGTCGCGGTGATCTGGAAAGTGCGACCGACACCGAGCCGCCAGACCTGGCGCGGCTTTTTGCCGACGGTGTCTTCGCCGAGCAGATTGATCCGGCCGCTGTCGGGGATGTTCTGGCCGTTGAGCATGTCGAAACAGGTGCTCTTGCCTGCGCCATTGGGCCCGATCAACGCCAGGATTTCACCGGCGCGCAGCGCAAACGAAACGCTGCGCACGGCGTGAACCCCGCCATAGGATTTGCTCAGGTTCTCGACCGACAGCAATGTGGGGACCATGCTCATTCGGCGGTCTCGATCCGGGAAGTGGCCAAGGACGACTTAGACGATGATTCAGACGTTGAAGACTTGCGGCGATTGCGGATCGTCTCCAGCACCCCAACGATGCCTTTGGGGAAGGCCACCACGATCAGCACGACGAAGCCGCCGAGCACAAGCTTGGACAAATCGGTCTGGCTCACCAGCCAGATGTTGAGCGCCTTGAAAACGATGGCGCCGACCACGGCGCCGGAGACAGTCTCGACGCCGCCGAGCAGCACCATCACCAGCGCATCGACCGACAGCGAAATGCCGAGGCTGTCGGGGAACACGCTGCCTTTCAGGTACGCGAACAACGCGCCGGCAAATCCGGCGACCGTGCCTGCGATCACAAAGGCGGTCCATTGCACGCGTTTGCCGTTGATGCCGATGGCCTCACTGCGGAGCAGCGAATCCCGCGTCGCGCGCAGCGCGAAACCGAACGGCGAGAACACGATCACCCGCAATATGGCCACCGCGATCGCGGCGATGCCCAGCGACAGCCAGTAAAAACTCGCCGGACCCGCCGCCCATTTCTCCGGCCAGACGCCCAAAATGCCGTTGTCGCCGCCGGTCACCGTGACCCACTGGAACGCGATCGACCAGACGATCTGCGCGAACGCCAGCGTCAACATCGCGAAATAGACGCCGGACAATTGCACGGCGAAGAAGCCGAAGATGGCAGCACCGACCAGACCGAGCAGCGGGCCGACGAGCAGCGACACGATCATCGGTAGCCCCGCCATCTTGGCGAGGAACGCGACGCCATAGGCGCCGAGACCGAAATAGGCGGCATGGCCGAACGAGGCGAGGCCGCCGACCGACATCAGGAAATGCAGGCTGGCGGCAAAGATCACGAAGATCGCGATCTCCGAACCGACGGTGAGCGCGTAATTGCCGGCGAACAGCGGCAGCATCGCTGCGACCGCAAGCCCGGCCATCGCCAGCCAGCGCTCGTTTGCGGTCAGCGGTCGCCAAGGATTGACAGTCAGCCCCGGCGTGCGACGCGCGGCGGCCTCCGGTTTTCCGAACAGGCCCCACGGCCGGACGATCAGCACCACCGCCATAACCAGGAATACCAGGATGATGGAAATCTTCGGGAAGATCAGAATGCCGAAGGCGTTGAGCTCCGACACCAGCACCGCCGCCACGAACGCGCCGATGATGCTGCCGAGCCCGCCGATGACAACCACGACGAATACGTCGACGATGATGCGCAGATCGAGCGCGTGATGCACCGCATCGCGCGGGATCTGCAGCGCGCCGCCCAGCGCCGCGAGAAAGACGCCGAGCGCGAACACGCTCGTGAACAGCCATTTTTGGTTGACGCCCAGCGCTGCGACCATATCGCGGTCCTGCGTCGCCGCGCGTACCAGAACGCCCCATCGCGTGCGCTGGAACAGCAGCCAGAGCCCGCCGAGCACGATTGGACTGATCGCGATCAGGAACAAATCGTAGGTCGGAATATTCTGGCCGAAGAAATCGACCGCGCCCTTGAAACCCGGCGCGCGGCGGCCCAGGAGATCATCGGGCCCCCAGATCAGCACCACGAGGTCTTCGACCATCAGGGTCAAGCCGAAGGTCGCAAGCAGCTGGAACAGTTCCGGCGCGTGATAGATCCGCCGCAGCAGCACCATCTCGACGATCACGCCGACCACGGCCACGATCAGCGCCGCCACGACGATGCCGCCCCAGAACCCAAGCGCTCCGGAGAAGCGCTCGGTCAGCGTGAACGCGACATAGGCGCCGAGCATGTAGAACGCGCCATGGGCGAAATTCACGATCCGCGTCACGCCGAAGATGATCGACAGGCCCGACGCGACGAGAAACAGCGACGCCGCGCTGGCTAGACCCGTCAGGAACTGAACGAAGTAGAAGGCCATGGGCAGTCTGTTGCTCGCGCGTTGGTCGGTTTCTCGGCTTCATCCCTCGAGACGGCGCTTCGCGCCTCCTCAGGATGAGGTCTGTTTCTTACCTCGCCCCGCTTGCGGGGAGAGGTCGGATCGCCCTTGCGATCCGGGTGAGGGGTACAGGTCTAACAACGAGCACTGCACTCGCGGACAGAGCCCCTCACCCCTGCCGTCTCCCCGCGAAGAGCGGGGAGAGGGAGAAGATCACAGCCCTCAATCCTTCGGGCGAAGCTTTTCGACTTCGGCATCGCTCGGGAGATAGTCAGTCCCCTTGCGATAGACCGAGTTCACCATCACGCCCTTGCCGTCCTTCAGCGCGGTCTTGCCGACATAAGCACCGAGCGTCGACTGGTGATCGATCTTGCGGAAGGTGATCTCGCCGAACGGTGACGGCATCGACAGCCCTTCGGTCGCGGCGATCAGCTTCTCCGGATCGGTCGAGTTGGCTTTGGCAAGGATCGCTGCGGCCGCCTTGATGGTCTGGTAGCCGACGATCGAGCCGAGGCGCGGATAGTCGTTGAACTTGGCCTGATAGGCTTTCAGGAACTTGTCGTGATCAGGTGTCTTGATGTCGTACCAGGGGTAACCCGTGACGATCCATCCTTCAGGCGTTTCGTCCTTCAGCGGATCGAGATATTCCGGCTCGCCGGTGAGGAAGGACACCACCGAACGGTTCTTGAACAGGCCTCGCGTATTGCCTTCGCGAACGAGCTTCACGAGATCTGCGCCGAAGGTGACGTTGAGTATCGCCTCGGGATTGGCGGCGGCGACGGCCTGCACCACCGGGCCCGCGTCGATCTTGCCCTGCGGCGGCCACTGCTCGTCGACCCACACGATATCTGGACGCTTCTCCGACATCAGCTTCTTGAACACGGCGACGGCCGACTGGCCGTATTCATAATTCGGCGCGATCGTGGCCCAGCGTTTGGCCGGCAGTTTGGCGGCTTCTTCCACCAGCATCGCCGCCTGCATGTAGTTGGAAGGACGCAGGCGGAACGTGTAGCGGTTGCCCTTCGACCAGGTGATGGCGTCGGTCAGCGGTTCGGCTGCGAGAAAAAACACCTTCTTCTGATTTGCAAAATCGCTGACGGCGAGGCCGATGTTGGACAGGAACGTGCCGGTCAGCATCGCGACGTTCTCGCTCGACACCAGTTCGTTAGCCGCGGTCTGTGCGTCAGCCGGCTTGCCGCCGTCGTCCTTGGAGATGACCACGAGCTTCTTGCCGTTGATGCCGCCGGCGGCGTTGACCTCCTCAACCGCGAGCTGCCAGCCCTTGCGGTAGGGTTCGGTGAAGGCGGGCAGCAGCGAATAGCTGTTGATCTCGCCGATCTTGATCTCTCCGCTCTGCGCCATGGCTGAACTCGCCATGCCCGCAACCGCGATCGCCAATCCCGCTCCCAGCAAATAACGTCGTCGCATACCCTCACCCTCCAATGTTGAAGAAACTATCTTAATCCGTCTTCACCCTTGACTTCAGCAACCGTCAATCCGCCGACCCGCGGCAGCGGCCTGCCGCTGTCGGTGACGGCAACAGCGACCATGATCTCGTTGGCGCGCGGCGCGTCGTTGATCTGCACTTCCATGCCGTCGAAATGGCTGCGCACGAAGGCCGCGTCCTTGTGACCGAGCGGAATATCCAGCGTGGTGCCCGGACCGCTGCGCTTCTTCGAGGAGGGAATCAGCGCCGCGCCCTTGCTCAGCACCTTGCGCACCGGCGCGCCCATCTTCGGGTGCAGGATCGCGGCCGCGTGCTCGAGCTCGCCGTTCTCGCCGACTGCTGCGGCCTTGCCGTAGCTCTGTGCCTTGGCGCCGTCGATCCCAAGCGCCGCCACCGCGCGCTTCGACAGCAATTCGCCGAGTTCCTCGCCGATTGCGATCAACGGCGAAAGGTCTTCGACATACTTTCCGGCGAACGGATTTTCGATCACGGCAATCGCGGCAGCGCGCCGTGTCGGCGGAGCGATTGTCTTTCCCATCTCCAGATGGGTTTCCTCGACCACCGTGACGATCTTGCGAATGATGGCGCTCATTGGCCCTTTTTCCCGCTCAAGCATGAACTGCACTTTCTATCGCGCTTCCGTGATGGGCATGCAACGCTGGCGCCTGGCCATCAGTAGTTCCGACCACGAGCGTTTCGCCAAGCAGGCGTAACGCCGCGCCTTCGATCAATCCGGCAACCAGTAACTTCTGGGCGCAGGCAACCCCCGCCTCCAGCGCGGCTTCGACCTCGCCTTCGGTCAACGGCCCGACATCGCGGGTGACGCGGCGCGTGCCGAGATCGCTGTCGGGCTGCAATTCATTGGCCTGACAGCGGACAATCGCGGGGTGGCCGGGAAGATCCACGGCATTGGCGATGATGGTGGCTGCGGCATCGGCCATTGAGGCCGTTCGCGCCAGCACGGTAACGGCGTCGGCAATGCCGAGCGAGAAGCTGCGGCCATGGCGCCCGCTGGTCGCGACGCCCCGGACCGGGTCGTCGGCATCGACGATCATCGCGCGCATCAGGCCATGCCGGTCCGGCCGGTCCATCAGGCCGACGGTGAATTGTTCGCCGCCGGTCAGATGCAGCGCGATGTCACCGCCATTATTGACATAGGCGCGATCGAGACGCGCCGCGCCCAGCATCGCGCCGAGAATCTCTTCCGCGACGGAACCTGCCACCGCCGCCATCGGCGTGATGAAATGACCTGACGCAAACGGCGCCACCGCCGCATGCATGCGGCGCGCAACAACGCCCTTCAGTGGGCACTGCACAGGATCGGCCGCCTGGCGCAGCGTCGTCAGCTCTACGCAGAGCTCATCGAGCAGACCGGTGAAACGCCGCACTGCGGCGTCATAGGCGACGCGGACCTCCGCCTCCTGCCCCTTTGCCTCAATGATCAGATCGATTGGACCGTCCTGCAAATGCAGCCGCTTGCCGTCAGGAAGAAGCGCTAGTTGCGGGAGGCGTTTCATGCGTGCCGTCCCGGGATGTAGGGCATCGGGCGGATTTCGGTGTTGTCCTTGAGGGAGGCCAACGGACGAACGTAATCCATATGGCCGCCGAGCGCCGCATAGTCCGACAGCCGCAGCGTGAACTCGATCGGCGCCACCAAGGCAGGCGTTGGCACATAACCGAACGCGCCGGCCGGCATCTGCGTGACATCGACCATGAAGGTGATACCGCCGCCGGGCCAGACATAAACCGGAGCGCCGCCGCTGGTGACCCGCGTCAGTGCGTCCTTGACCGAGCGCGTCAGCCGCACCGGATTGTCGGTGACTCCAGCGCGCAGCGAACCGCCGGCGCCGCCCATGAACAACACCGTGCATAGCGCCGGTTCGCAATTTTCCTGGATACGCTCGACCGAAAGCTTCAGATCGAGCGGCATCTGCGTCTCAACCGGCCTGAGCGCCTCGTCGAGCACGTAATAAGCCGCATGCTCGCCGGTGGTCGAAACCATCAGCATGGTCAGGCCCGGGCGCGCCTCCTTTGGATTGAACGGGCCCAGCACCGACAAGGGATCGGAAATCTTGGTGCCGCCCCAGCCGGTGCCGGGCTCGGCGACCTGGAAATAACGGCCCGGCGTCGAGCGCCGCCCCTTCATCTTGATCCCGGTATCGGGAATATCGAGCAGCTTGCCGGCCTGATGTTCCGAGAGAACGCCGGTGATGTGGTCGTCCACGACAACGACCTCATCGACCTTGCCGTGCCATTGCTTGGCGAACATGCCGATCGTGGCCGAGCCGCAACCGACCCGCATCCGCTCTTCCGCGACGCCGTTGACAACAGGCGGATACCCGGCCTGCACCACCACGGTGGCGCCGCCATCGATCGTCAGTTCGACCGGCTTGCAATTGGAGAGATCCATCAGCGCGTCGCAGGTGACGCGTCCCTCTTTCTTGGAACCGCCGGTGAGATGATGCACGCCGCCGAGCGACAGCATCTGCGAACCATATTCGCCTGTTGTGACATGGCCGATCGCCTCGCCCTGCGCGCGGACGGTCGCGGTCTCGGGGCCGAGATGGCGATCGGTGTCGATCTTCACCTTGACGCCGCAATAGCTGAAAATGCCTTCGGTCACGACGGTGACCATGTCGACGCCGTCGATCTCCGACGACACGATGAAGGGCGCCGGCTTGTAGTCGGGGTACGTCGTACCGGCGCCGATCGCGGTCACGAACACATTGGGCTCGCGAACCAGCTTGCCGTCCCAATCGCCGCCGCCGGCCTGGAACGGCACCAGCCGTCCGCCGTGCGACACGGTTCGCTCCAGCACGATATGCGGATCGACGCGCACCAATACGCCGTCATGATTGGCGTAGCGATCGCACGCGCCCGCCGCGCCCGGCTTGATGTAGCACATCACCGGACAGGCATCGCAGCGGATCTTGTCGCCACCGGCAGTCGTTGTATCCGTCATCGTGAACAAGCCTGCTCGCTGGGAGGCGTCGATCATACCCGCATTCCCGCGAGACGATCATTTTGTTCGTACACGAACGATGTTGCGCGCGGACGGAAACCCTGTCAAGCGGGCGGAACGGCGAAAAAGCGCGGTTGCCGCATAAAAACTCATTTGCCTCGTACCGTTGTTTATAAAGTGGGCGGCAGTCGGCTCGCGGAACGCGCGGCTTGCACGTTTGTATACAAACGGTATCTTCGAAAGACGTTCCGCACGATATTTTGCAGCGCAACCGGACTTAGGGTTTCTTGGGGATCAAGGCGCAGAGCATGACGCAGAGCACGATGCGCCTGACCGTCAACGGCAAAAGCTGCGATGTCGACGCCGCGCCCGACACCGCACTGCTCTATGTGCTGCGCAACGACCTCGCCTTGAACGGACCGAAATATGGCTGCGGGCTCGGCGAGTGCGGCGCCTGCGCGGTGCTGATCGACGGCGAAGCGGCGCGTTCCTGTGTGATCCCGATTGAAGGCTGCGCCGGGCGCGACATTGTGACGCTCGAAGGCCTCGGCTCGCGCGAGCACCCCGATCTGGTTCAAGAGGCCTTCATCCGCGAGCAGGCCGCGCAATGCGGCTACTGCCTGAACGGCATGATCATCAGCACCAAGGCGCTGCTCGCGCGTAACGCACATCCTTCCGAGGCCGACGTGCTGGAGGCGCTACGCTACAATCTGTGCCGCTGCGGCGCGCATATCGAAATCATCCGCGCCGCGATGCGGGCCGCGGGCCATGCCGTCGGGGCCCGCGACTGATGGCAACGCCAGACACTCCAGCGAGCAGCGAAGCGCCGGGATCGCTGTCTGTCGTCCGACCGACAGAGCCGGGCGCGCTCGAAACCTTCATCAAGATTACAGCTGATGGTTCGGTCACCGCCTATAACGGCCATGTCGATCTCGGCACCGGAATCCGCACCGCACTCGGACAGATCGTCGCCGAGGAACTCGACGTGTCCTTTGCCCGCGTCGTGGTCGTGCTCGGCGATACCTCTGTTGTACCCAACCAGGGCGCGACGATCGCGAGCGAAACCATCCAGATCACGGCGGTGCCGCTGCGCAAGGCCGCGGCGCAGGCTCGACGATTTTTGGTCGCGCGTGCGGCGGAACGGCTGGAGGTGCCGATCGAGGATCTCTCGATTGAGGATGGATTGATCCGCGGCAAGGACAACCGCACTGTCAGCTATGGCGAATTGATAGCCGAGGATATCATTCGCCTCGAACTCACCGACGACGTTCCGGTGAAAGACGTCAGCGCCTATTCCGTCGTCGGGCAATCGGTGCCCCGCGTGGACCTGCCGGCGAAGGCAACCGGCGAACTGGTCTATGTCCACGACATACGTTTGCCTGGCATGCTGCACGGCCGCGTCGTGCGGCCGCCCTATGCGGGCATCGATGCCGGTCCGTTCGTCGGCACCAGCCTGATCGCGGTTGATGAGGCCTCGGTGCGCGATATTCCGGGGCTGGTGGCCGTGGTCAGAATCGGCGACTTCGTTGGCTTAGTCGCCGAGCGTGAGGAGAACGCGATCAAGGCGGCGGCGCAGCTCAAGGTGAGCTGGAAGCCGGTGCCTGTCCTGCCTGACCTCGACGATCTCCAAACGGCACTGCGCGCCAATCCATCGACGCCGAGGACGCTGATCGACAAGGGCGATGTCGATGCCGCCATCGCGTCCGCCGCCAAGCCGATGGCGCGGACTTATGTCTGGCCGTATCAGATGCACGGCTCGATCGGCCCGTCCTGCGCGGTCGCCGACTATCAGGACGGCGCGATCCGGGTGTGGTCCGGCACGCAGAACCCGCACATCCTGCGCGTCGACCTCGCGCTGCTGATCGAACGGCCGGAGGCCGAAATCGATGTCATCAGGATGGAGGCCGCCGGCTGCTATGGCCGCAACTGCGCCGACGACGTCACCGCCGACGCGCTGCTGCTGTCGCGCGCGGTCGGCCGTCCCGTCCGCGTGCAGTTGACCCGCGAGCAGGAACACGCCTGGGAGCCGAAGGGCACAGGGCAATTGATGGACGTCAGTGGCGGGCTGAACGCCGACGGCAGCGTCGCCGGATATGATTTCGCAACGCGTTATCCGTCCAACGGCGCGCCGACGCTGGCACTGTTGCTCACGGGGCGGATCGCACCGGAGCCCGCCGTGCTCGAAATGGGCGATCGCACCGCGATCCCGCCTTACGATTACGATCACATGCGCGTGGTGGCCCATGACATGCCGCCGATCGTGCGTGCCTCCTGGTTTCGCGGCGTCTCGGCGCTGCCCAATACTTTCGCGCATGAATCTTACATCGACGAGCTCGCCACCGAGGCCGGCGTCGATCCGATCGAATACCGCCTGCGCTATCTGAAGGACGCGCGGGCCGTCGATCTCGTCAACGCGGTGGCCGAGCGCGCGGGATGGAAACCGCGGCCGGTACGACAGGAGCCCGAAGCCGAGGGCGACATCGTGCGCGGCCGTGGCTTTGCCTATGCGCTCTATGTGCACAGCAAATTCCCCGGCTATGGCGCGGCGTGGTCGGCATGGATCGCCGACGTCGCGGTCAACAAGGCAACCGGCGATGTCAGCGTGACGCGCGTGGTCGCGGGTCAGGATTCCGGCCTGATGATCAATCCGGACGGCGTGCGTCACCAGATCCACGGCAACGTGATCCAATCGACCAGCCGCGCGCTGATGGAGGAAGTGTCGTTCGACCGCGCACAGGTCACGGCGCGCGAATGGGGCGCCTACCCCATCATCAAATTCCCTGACGTGCCCAAGATCGACGTGCTGATGCTGCCGCGGCAGGATCAGCCGCCGCTCGGCGTCGGCGAGTCCGCCTCGGTGCCGAGCGCTGCTGCCATCGCCAACGCGATCTATGATGCGACCGGTGTGCGCTTTCGCGAATTGCCGTTTACGCCGGAACGCATTTTGCGGGGATTGCACGGCGACGCGCCGGTGATGCCGGAGGCATTGCCTGCGCCGCAGCCCGCACCTGATCTCACCAAATGGCAAAACCCGTTTGCCGGACGGCGCGGCGTGCTGGCGACGGCGGCGGCGTTATGCGCGGCGGTGGTCGGCATCGGCGCCGCCGTGCTGCCGTGGCGCGCGATTGCGCCAATCGCGCGGCCGGATGCGTCGGTCTATTCGGAGGCGACCATCGCGCGCGGCCAGCAACTCGCGGCGCTCGGCGACTGCGCGGTCTGTCATACCAGCATCAATGGCGTGCTCAACGCCGGCGGCCGGCCGCTGGAAACGCCGTTCGGGATTATCTACAGCACCAACATCACGCCCGAAGTCGAAACCGGCATCGGCGCGTGGTCCTATCCCGCCTTCGAGCGATCCATGCGCGAAGGCATCCATCGCGATGGCAAGCATCTTTATCCTGCGTTTCCCTATCCGCATTTCGCGAAGACGACCGATGCCGACCTGCAGGCGCTCTATGCTTATCTAATGGCGCAATCGCCGGTGCGCGCGGAAAATCCGGAAAACAAGCTGGCGTTCCCGTTCAACATCCGCCCGCTGCTGGCCGGATGGAACGCGCTATTCCATCAACCAAAACCATTCCAGGCGGATGCAAGCAAATCCGACATATGGAATCGCGGCGCCTATCTGGTCGAAGGCCTCGGCCATTGCAGCGCCTGCCATTCGCCGCGCAACGCGCTGGGTGCAGAGAAGCAAAGTGCTTACCTCGCGGGCGGCTTCGCGGAAGGCTGGGAAGCCCCTGCCCTGACGTCGCTGTCGCAAGCGCCGATCCCCTGGAGCGAGGATGAGCTCTACGCCTATTTGCGAACCGGCGAGTCGCGCTTGCACGGCGTCGCCGCGGGACCGATGGCACCGGTCGTGAAGGAACTCGCCGCGCTGCCCGATCAGGACATCCGCGCCATGGCCGTCTATCTCGGCTCGTTCAACGAGACCGCTACCGATAAGCCCGCACAGGACGCGCTCGCTGCCAAACTCGAGGCCGCGACCAGCACCAGGCTTGTTGCGGCTTCCAGCGTCGGCGCACGGATCTACCAGGGCGCCTGCGCGGTCTGCCACGAGGTCGGCGGCGCGCCCCTGTTCGGCAGCCGGCCGTCGCTGGCGTTGAACAGCAATTTGCACAGCGCCGTGCCTGACAATCTGATCCAGGTGATCCTGCACGGCATCAAAGCCCCCGTGACCAGCGACCTCGGCTATATGCCCGCCTTCAAGGACAGCCTGACCGACGGCCAGGTTGCGGAGCTGGCCGCCTACCTGCGGCGACAATTTGCCCCGGATCGGCCGGGATGGGGCGATATCCACGCAACCGTTGGGCGAATCCGGCAGGAAATGGCGCGCTGAGCTGCCATGCCGCCGTCAAAAACCCACTGGTTGGGCCGTCGCGACCACGATACAGTTCCAGCATGGCAGTCACAGATATTGCATCCCGGACCTACAACCACGGCTGGCGGCTCGATCCAATCGTGCGCAGCCTGCTGGATACCGACTTTTACAAGCTGCTGATGCTGCAGATGATTCGGGAATTCTATCCGGATCAGCAGGTGACGTTTTCGGTGATCAACCGCAGCAAGCATGTGCGGCTGGCCGAGATCATCGATGAGGGCGAGTTGCGCGCCCAACTCGACCACGCCCGCTCCATCCGCTTCACCAAGAAGGAACTGATCTGGCTCGCCGGTAATACGTTCTACGGCAAGACCCAGATGTTCTCCCCGGACTTCATCAACTGGCTCGCCAATTTCCGCCTGCCCGAATACGAGCTGCGCAAGGTGGACGGCCAGTATGAACTGCATTTCCACGGGCCGTGGACCCACACCACGATGTGGGAAATCCCGGCGCTCGCGATCCTGAACGAACTGCGCTCACGCCAGGCCCTGAAAGGCCAGGGGCGGTTCGCGCTCGACGTGCTCTATGCCCGCGCCAAGGCAAAACTCTGGACCAAGGTCGAGCGGCTGCGCAAATTGGAAGGCTTGCGGTTGTCCGACTTCGGCACCCGCCGCCGTCACGGTTTTCTGTGGCAACGCTGGTGCGTCGAGGCGGTCAAGGAAGGCCTCGGCTCCTCCTTCACCGGCACCTCCAACGTGCTGCTCGCCATGGACAATGATCTCGAAGCGATCGGCACCAATGCGCATGAATTGCCGATGGTCGCAGCCGCCCTTGCGAATGACGATACGGAACTGCGCTGGGCGCCCTATCGCATCCTCGATCAATGGCGCCATACCTATGGCGGCAATTTGCTGATTGCCCTGCCCGACGCCTTCGGCACAAAGCCGTTCCTGCGCGATGCGCCGGAATGGGTCGCCGACTGGACCGGCTTTCGCCCCGACAGCGCGCCGCCGATTGCGGCTGGCGAAGACATCATCACGTGGTGGAAGCAGAAGGGCCGTGATCCCCGGGAGAAGCTGCTGGTGTTCTCCGACGGCATGGACGTCGGCTCGATCGAAGAGACCTATCGCCATTTTACCGGACGGGTCCGTGTCAGCTTCGGCTGGGGCACCAACCTCACCAATGATTTCGTCGGCTGCGCGCCGGATGGATCGGCCGATCTCGATCCGATCTCGATCGTCTGCAAGGTAACGTCGGTGGATGGACGGCCGGCCGTCAAACTGTCGGACAATCCGGAAAAGGCGACAGGCTCGCCGTCCGAAGTCGAGCGATACATACGCGTATTCGGAAATGCCGGCCGCGTCCGCGCCGCCGTGCACGTCTGAACCGGCAACACGCAATCCCTGGCTACCCAAACGATTTGACGAGGCCCGCATGCCCGCACCCAAGCCGCCTGCCTTTGAAACCCTGAGCCTGCATGCCGGCCAGCGCCCGGATCCCGTCACCGGCGCCCGCGCGGTGCCGATCTATCAGACCACGTCCTACGTGTTCCAGGATTCCGACCATGCCGCCGCGTTGTTCAACCTCGAACGCGCCGGACATATCTACACGCGCATTTCCAATCCGACGACCGCGGTGCTCGAAGAGCGGCTTGCGGCGCTGGAAGCCGGCGTCGGTGCGATCTGCACCGCGAGCGGCATGGCGGCGCTGCATCTGGCGATCGCCACATTGCTCAATGCCGGCGACCATATCGTGGCGTCCTCCTCGCTCTATGGCGGCACCATCAATCTGCTCGCGCACACGCTGCCGCGCTTCGGCATCACCACGACATTCGTGAAACCGCGTGCGCTCGACGAGTTCCGCGACGCCATCAAGCCGAACACAAAGCTTGTCATCGGCGAGACCATCGGCAATCCCGGCCTCGAAGTGCTGGATATTCCGGCGGTCGCGGAGATCGCCCATGACGCCAAAATTCCGCTGTTGATCGACAACACCTTTGCGACGCCGTTCCTCAGCCGGCCGATCGAACTCGGCGCCGACATCGTGATGAACTCGGCGACCAAATGGATCGGCGGCCACGGCATCGCAATCGGCGGCGTCATCGTCGATGGCGGCCATTTCGATTGGCACGATTCCGGAAAGTTCCCGGTCCTGACCGAGCCCTACGCCGGTTATCACGGCATCGTCTTCGACGAGCAGTTCGGCCAGGCCGCCTTCATCATGCGCGCCCGCACCGAGGGCTTGCGCGATTTCGGTGCGTGCCTGTCGCCGACCAATGCGTTCCAGCTGCTGCAGGGCGTCGAGACGCTGGGCGTTCGCATGGAACGGCATATGAGCAATACGCTCGCGGTGCTGGAATTCCTAAAGGCCAACAAGGCGGTGGAGTGGGTGCTGCATCCCGCGCTGGAAAATCATCCGGACCATCAATTGGCGCTGCGGCTGCTGCCGAAGGGCGCCGGTTCGATCGTCAGCTTCGGCATCAAGGGCGGAAGGCCCGCGGGCAAGAAATTCATCGAGACGCTGCGCATGGTCAGTCACCTCGCCAATGTCGGCGACGCCAAGACGCTGGTGATCCATCCCGCCAGCACCACGCATCAACAGATGGACGCGGCGCAACTCAAGGCCGCCGGCGTCGGCGAGGAACTGGTGCGGTTATCGGTCGGCATTGAAGCCGTGGCTGACATCATCGACGATCTCGGCCAGGCGCTTCGCGCATCGCAGAAGGTGTGAGCCATGCAACTGTCAGTCAAAGGGTCCGATACGTTTGTTGCCACCGGCGGGCGGCCGTTCGATCCGTCCTTGCCCGCGGTCGTAATGCTGCACGGCGCGGGTTTCGATCACTCGACCTGGGCGCTGCACAGCCGCTGGTTCGCCCATCACGGCTATGCCGTGCTGGCGCCGGACCTGCCCGGCCATGGCCGTTCGTCCGGCAATGCCTTGCCGACGATATCAGATATGGCCGACTGGACCGCGGCACTGCTGGATGCGGCCGGCGCGCCCAAGGCAAAACTGGTCGGGCATTCCATGGGATCGCTGATCGCGCTGGAAACCTCTGCGCGACATCCGGACAAGGTTTCAGGACTCAGCCTGATCGGCACCGCGGCCATGATGACGGTCGGCCCCGACCTGCTCAAGGCCGCGGAGTTCAACAATCCCGATGCGATCGACATGGTCTCGATCTGGGGTCTCGGCTTCAAGGCCGAACTCGGCGGCAGCCTCGCGCCGGGACTATGGATGCATCAGGGCGCGCAGCGCGTGCTGCAGCAGACCCGTCCGGGCGTGCTGTACAACGATCTCAACGCCTGCAATTCCTACGAGGGCGCGCTCGCGGCAGCCGCGGCCGTCAAGGTGCCCGCGACGTTCATTCTCGGCGAGCGCGACATGATGACCCCGGCGAAGGCAGGCAAGACGCTGGCGGCGGCAACGCCGAATGCGCGCGTCGTGGTGCTGCCCGGCGCCGGCCACATGATGATGGCCGAAGCGCCGGATGAATTGCTGGCGGCGTTGCGGCAGTAATACCGCGCGAACGACGGGTGTCTCTTCTTCCTTCTCCCCTTGTGGAGAAGCTGGCGCGAAGCGCCGGATGAGGGGTCTCTATCCGCCGAGAGGTCTCTATCCGCGGAGAACAACCCCTCACCCGTCCGCAACGCTACGCGTCGCGTCCACCCTCTCCCACAAGCGGAGAGAGGAAGAGCAGAGCTCGCTGATATAATAATTACTGCCTTGCCGCGCGCTTGCGCTCCACCGGATGAATATCCACCGCCCGCAACCTGCCCATGCGGAGCACGTCCATTTCCAGCTTGCGATCGATGCGGTCGCGGTCGAGTGCGCGGATCAGATCGTCGACGCCGTTGATCTCGACGCCATCCAGTTTGATCACGACATCTCCCGGCAACAGGCCGGCCTGTGCCGCAGGGCTATCAATCTCGATCTGCGCCAGCAGCGCGCCCATTGTGTTGTCGACGCCGGCCACCACCGCATGCCGCCGCGGGATCGGCGCGGTCTGGCCGGACACACCGATATAGGCGCGGCGCACATAGCCGTGGCGGATGATCTCCGACAGCACGAACTGCGCGGTGTTGCTGGCGACCGCAAAGCAGATGCCTTGCGCGCCCTGAATGATCGCAGTGTTGATCCCGATCACTTCGGCTGCCGACGACACCAGCGGCCCGCCGGAATTGCCGGGATTGAGCGCAGCGTCGGTCTGGATCACGTCCTCGATGGTCCTCCCGCTCACCGAGCGGATCGAACGTCCCAGCGCCGACACCACACCCGCGGTCACCGTCGATTCAAACCCTAGGGGATTGCCGATCGCGACCACGAGTTGGCCGCGGCGCAGGCTCTTGGAATTGCCGAGCGATGCATACGGCAGGTCCCGTGCACCGTCGGCGCGCAGCAGAGCCAGATCGGTGTCGGGATCGACGCCAAGCACGTGCGCGGCGGTGACAAAACCTTCGGTATCCCGCAGCCGGATTTCTTTCGACGATCCGACCACGTGGCTGTTGGTCAGCACGAAACCATCCGGCGAGATCACAATGCCCGAGCCAAGTCCGCCGCGCTCGCGCGGGCTACGCACTTTTGGGCCGGTTTCGACGCGAACGACGGCGGGGCCGACGCGCTCGGTCACGCCGATCACGGCGTTGGAATAGGCGTCCAGCAGGGCCTGGTCGCTATCAAGGGCGTGTTCGGTCGCGCGCGATGACGATCCGTCATCGGCGTTATCTGGGGTAAAATCCAACATGGCGAATTCCTTCGCCCGTCAGATGGTTACGGGATTACCTTGCCGCAAGAGCCTCAACCTCCGCGCAAACCTGCCCTGAGCTTACGTGGCCCGCCGCAAGTTCGGCGGCTTCGCCCTGACCGAATCGAGCAGCGACCAGTCGCCCTGTTCCAGTGTATAGCCTTCCGGGAACGGCGCGCGGAGCTCCAGCCCGAGCGATCGCAGCACGCGATCGTCGCGGTAGTAACATTGCAGCACGACGCGAACGAGGGTTGCGGCCGCAGCACCACCCGATGCGCGGAATTCCTCAGCCACCGCATCGCGCCACGCCGGATCAAGCTCGGCGAGCGGCTTGCCGGCAAGCCGCGCGAGATGATCGAGCGCTTGCGCGACCAGCGCGGTGTCGCGCCCGAGTGTCGCCAGCATGTCGGCCTGAACAGCGGGATCGTCGGCGCCGGGCACCTTGTACTCGTCGCTGGCGGGGACGATCATCGCAGCGATGATGCGGAGATCGTCGCGCTGGGTTGAGGTCAGTTCATTGGGTTCGGACATGGCGGCCTCAGTCGAAGAGATTGGCAAGGCGTTGCTTCATCTGGTCGGCGACGTAGAGCGCGATCGCCTGGATGGTCGAGGTCGGGTTCACGCCGCCTGAGGTCACGAACACACTGCCGTCGACGATAAAGAGATTCTTCACGTCATGCGACCGGCCCCATTCATTGACCACGGAGCGCACCGGATCGGTACCCATGCGTGCGGTGCCGAGCAGATGCCAGCCGCCCCATGGGATCGGGTCGTTGATGCAAAGGTCCGTAGCGCCCGCGGCTTCGAGAATTTCCTTACCCCGCGCCAGCCCATGCGCCATCATCTTCCGGCTATTTTCGCTGATCGTGTAGTCGATCTTCGGCGCGGGAATGCCGTGGCTGTCTTTCAGCACGGGATCGAGCGTGACGCGGTTGTGTTCCTCGGGCAGATCCTCGCAAATCGCCGAGACCCCGAGCCGATGGCCATTGAGCTTGCGGAAGACGCGGTGATGATCCGCGCCCCACGGCAAGATGCCCTTCTGCTCGCTCGCGACGGCTTCGAACACCGGCCCTGCGCCGCGGCCGAACTGGATGCCATAGCCGCGGACGAAGCCGCGCGACAGATCGGTGTCGTAAAACTCCTTGCTCCAGAGGCAGGTCGGCGGCGCGCGGTTACTGTCGGTCGGCTCCTTAACGAAGCCGTAGATTTGCGCATAGGGATGGAACATCAGGTTCTTGCCGACCAGTCCGGAAGAATTCGCAAGCCCGTTCGGAAAACGGCCGGAGACCGAATTCAAGAGCAGCCGCGGCGTGCCGACGCCGTTGCAGGCGATGATCACGACCTCGGCCGGCTGGAACTGCTCGACGCCATCCTTGTCGTAGTAGACGACGCCCGAGGCCATGCCGTGCTCGTTGGTCAGGATCTCGCGCACCCGGCAATGGGTTTTGAGTTCGACGCCGGCGCGGATCGCGTGCGGCCAATAAGTGATGTCGGTAGACGCTTTTGCGCCTTGCGCGCAGGCCGGCGTGCAATGGCCGAGATTGATGCAGCGCGCCCTGCCCTCGTAGTCCATCGTCGCGACCGTGGTATCCGACGGCCACCAGTGCCAGCCAAGCTTGTTCATGGCCTTGCCGATCAGCGGGCCGGAGAGCCCGAGCGGCTGCGGCGGCATCGGCGGGCGCGTCAGCGGCGAACGCGGGTCGCCCGATAGGCCCGAGACGCCCATCATGCGGTCGTTCTCTTCAAAGAACGGGGTGAGCGCGTCGTAATCGATCGGCCAGTCGTCGGCGACGCCGTCCAGCGTCTTCACCTTGAAATCGGACGGATGCAGCCGCGGCCAATGCGCGGTGTACATGACAGTCGAACCGCCGACACCGTTGAAATTCACCACCTTGATCGGCGAATTGTCATCGTTGATCGGGTAGTCCTCGGGCCGGCCGCGGATATTCGGGCTGGTCGACCAGTCGCCGTAAAACTTAGCTTCCCAGTCACGCCCGGTGCTCGGATATTCGGAAGAATTCATCCAGCCGCCCTGGTCGAGGCAGAGAATGTGCATCTTGGTATCGGCGAGGCTCCAGGCGACAGCGGCGCCGGAGGCACCGGCGCCAATGATCAGGACGTCAACGGGATCGTTCATTCCAGTTCCTCTTGTCATTCCGGGGCGCGAAGCGAACCCGGAATCTCGAGATTCCGGGTTCGATGCTTCGCATCGCCCCGGAATGACGAGTTCAATTCACAATCCTTACCGGCAGCGAACGAACGCCGCGGATGAAATTCGAATAGAGCCGCTGCGGCGGCCCTGTGATTTCGAACCTGAGATCCCGTTGCAACACTTCCTCCCAAAGAATGCGGATTTGCTGTTCGGCGAGCCGGTCGCCGACGCAGCGGTGGATGCCGGCGCCGAAGGCGAGATGCTGCCGGGGTTTGGCGCGATCGACAATGAATTCGTCGGGGCGATCGATCTTTTCCTCGTCGCGATTGCCGGAGATGTACCACATCACCACCTTGTCGCCTTTTGCAATTTGGCGGCCGGCCAACTCCACATCGTTGCGCGCGGTGCGGCGCATATGCAGTACCGGCGTGTGGTAGCGGATGGATTCGGAAACGAGGTTGGGAATCAGTTCGCGCCGGCTGCGCACCAATTCGAACTGCTCGGGGTTTTCGACCAGCGCCATCAGCCCGCCGGTCATGGAATTGCGCGTGGTGTCGTTGCCGCCGACGATCAGAAGCGCAATCGTCCCGATGAATTCGCGTGCCTGCAGATTCTGGGTCGCCGGCGAGTGCGCCAGCATCGAGATCAAATCGAAGGTTGGTGCTGCGTTGGCGCGGGCATCCCATAATTTGCGGAAGTATTCGCCCATTTTGGTGAGTTCGGCGATGCGCTCCTCCGCCGAATGCACGACAGCATCCGGCGCTTCGACATTGGCGATCGCAACATCGGACCACCAGGTCAGCCTCTCGCGGTCCTCCCAGGGAAAATCGAACAGCGTCGCCAGCATCATGTTGGTGAGATCGGTCGAGACCCGCGCCACCCAGTCAAACGTCTCATGGCGCGGCAGCGCGTCCAGCACGTCCGAGGTCCGCTTACGGATCAGCGCCTCGAGGTTGGCGAGGTTTGACGGCGCCACGATGGGAGAAACGGTGCGGCGATGCGCGGTATGGCCCGGCGGATCCATCCGGATAAAGTTGGCAAACTCCTGGCCGAGGGGCTGATCGGCGATCTGGATACCGCCAAGTTCCGAGTTCGACGAATAGTTCTCGTGGTCGAGTTCGACGGTAAAAATGTCGTCGTAGCGCGTTACCGACCAATACGGCCCGAACGGCGAGGCCTCGCAATAATGCACGGGATCGTCGCGGCGCAGCTGGGCGAATAGCGGCCGCCAATTGTCGTCCTGGTACAAATGGGGATCGCTGACGTCGATCGAGGCCAGCTTGCGCAGCGCCTGGGCCATCGTGTCCCTCCCCTGTTTCCGTCGCCGCTTGCCGGGCGCTCCTGCCTTCGACGATAGGGGCAGATATGGCCATGAGTAAAGGCGCGAGAGGCAGCCCGGCGGCAAACCTGCAACCCTGCCACGCGTCCAGGCGGGGTTTGTCCACCGGCGCAAGAACGGATAGTTTTGGTGCCAAGGACATACATTGAGAACAGACTTGGGAGCAACGCCGATTCCGGATCTTGACGTCATCATCATCGGCGCCGGCCTTTCCGGCATGTACCAACTCTACCGGCTGCGCGAACTGGGCTTGCGCGTGCACGTATTCGAGGCGGGCACCGATGTCGGCGGTACCTGGTACTGGAACCGTTATCCCGGAGCACGCTTCGATTCCGAGAGTTATTCCTATGGTTATTCCTTCTCCAAGGAGTTGCTGCAGGAGTGGGACTGGTCCGAGCATTTTGCAGGCCAGCCGGAAACATTGCGCTACTGCAACTATGTCGCCGACAAGTTCGATCTGCGCCGGGACATTCAGTTCGAAAGGCGGGTCAAGGCCGCGCATTACGACGAAGAAACCCGGAGCTGGACGATCACGCTGGAAGACGGCAGCCGCTTCAACTCCCGCTTCCTGATCACGGCGATCGGTCCGCTCTCGACGCCTACGCTGCCCCGAATCGAAGGTCTCGGCGATTTCAAGGGCGCATCGTTCCACACCGCGCGCTGGCCCAAAGAACCGGTGGATTTCACCGGCAAGCGCGTCGCTGTCATCGGCACCGGCGCAACCGGCATCCAGACCATCCAGACCATCGCCGGGCAGGTCGGACATCTGACGGTGTTCCAGCGAACGGCGAATTGGGCAGCGCCGCTGCACAACGGCAAGATCGACGCCGAGACGCAGAAGAAAATCAAGGCCGGCTATCCCGAGATATTTGCCCGCTGCCAGGAGACTTTTGCCTGCTTCGTCCACACGCCTGATACGCGCGGCGCGTTCGAGGTGTCCGACGAGGAGCGCGAAGCCAACTATGAGCGGCTCTATGGCGAGCGCGGCTTCGGCATCTGGCAGGGGAATTTCAAGGACATCCTGATCGACCGCAAGGCGAATGCGACGATCAGCGATTTCGTTGCACAGAAAATCCGCCAGCGGGTGAAAAACCACGAGGTCGCCGAGAAGCTGATTCCGAAGAACCATGGGTTCGGCACACGGCGGCTGCCGCTGGAGACGTTTTACTTCGAGGTCTACAACCAGGACAATGTCGAGCTGGTCGACATCAAGGAGACACCGATCGAGCGGATCACGCAAGCGGGCATCAAGACCAGCGCGAAGGAATTCGAGTTCGACATCATCATCTATGCGACCGGGTTTGACGCGCTCACCGGCAGCTTCGACAAGATCGACTTCCGCGGCGTCAATGAGGCGCGGCTGAAGGAGAAGTGGAAGCACGGGCCGCAGACTTACCTAGGCATCATGGTCCACGAATTCCCAAACATGATGATGCTGATGGGGCCGCACACCGCGCTCGGCAACATCCCGCGCAGCATCGAATACAGCGTCGATTGGGTGACCGGGCTGGTACGCTTTGCGATGGACAATAAGTTGACGCTGATAGAAGCGACCACCGCCGGCGTGCAGTCATGGACAGATCACGTCAAGGCGCTCGGCGTCGGGCTGTTGTCCAACGAGATCGATTCCTGGATGACCGGCATCAACTCCAACGTCGAAGGCAAGCAAACCCGCATCATCGCCCGCTACAGCGGCAGCGCCCCGGCCTACCGCGCGCGATGCGACGAGGTCGCGGCGAAGGGATATGACGAGTTGCGGCTGGGATAAAATGTCGTCCCGGCCTTGAGCCGGGACCCATAACCCCGGTCATCTATTGTTGAAGCGACGCCGTCGAACAGCGTGCGAAAAACAATTGGCGCTGCGGCGTATGGGTCCCGGCTCAAGGCCGGGACGACGTGGATGGATTCGCGTCCTCACCACGCATCGATACACGGCCGCTTGCGGCCACTCCGCGGCTCCGGCTTCGGCACCGACCTGAGCCCCGACATGATCCAGTGCCTTGTATCAGCGGGATCGATGACCTCGTCGATCTCCAGCACGGAGGCGATCGAGACCGCCTTGCCGTTGGCGTAGAGCTCGGCGACCTTGGCCTTGTAGTATTTCTCGCGCTCTTCGGGATCGGCGATCGCTTCCATTTCCTTGCGGAAGCCGAGCCGAACATAGCCCTCAAGGCCCATGCCGCCGAATTCGCCGGTCGGCCACGCCACCGTGAAGAACGAGGCATGAAAGCCGCCGCCGATCATGGCCTGCGCACCGAGGCCATAACCCTTGCGCAGCACGATGCCGAACAACGGCACCGTGAGGCTGGCGCCGGTCACGAACATCCGCGCCACATGGCGCACGATCGCGGTCTTTTCGGCCTCGGGCCCGACCATGAAACCCGGCGTATCGCACAGCGACACGATCGGAATGTCAAAGGCATCGCACAGCTGCAGGAAACGCGCGGCTTTGTCGCCGGCCGGCGCATCGATGGCACCGCCAAGGTGTTTTGGATTGGTGGCGATCAGCCCGAACGGTTTTCCCTCGATGCGGATGAACGCCGTGATCATGCCGACGCCGAAATCGCGGCGAATTTCGAGTACTGATCCCTCGTCGGCGAGAAGGTCGATCACGGTCCGGATGTCATAGACCCTCAGCCGGTTCTCCGGGATCGCGCGCCGCAGCAGCCGCTGGTCCGGCGCCTTCCAATCCGTCACCGTGCCTTGAAAATACGACAGATACTTTTGCGCGGCGGAGGTTGCTTCGGCTTCGTCCTCGACCAGGATATCGATCACGCCGTTCGGCGACTGGAACGACACCGGGCCGACTTCGGCCGGATGATAGACGCCAAGCCCGCCGCCTTCGATCATCGCCGGCCCGCCCATGCCGATCGACGCGTTTTTGGTGGCAATGATCACGTCGCAACAGCCGAGCATCGCGGCATTGCCGGCAAAGCAATAGCCGGAGACGACGCCGATGACAGGCACCAATCCCGACAGTTTTGCAAATTGCACAAAGGACGGCCCGTCGAGACCGGTCATGCCCAACCGATCCGTATCGCCGGGACGGCCGCCGCCGCCTTCCGCGTAGAACACCAGCGGCATCCGCCATTGTTCGGCGAGCCCGAGCATACGGTCGATCTTCTTGTGGTTCATATGGCCCTGCGTGCCGGCCAGCACGGTGTAGTCATACGAGATCACCATGCAGCGCGCGCCTTCCGCGCCGAATTTTTCCGCGTTCACGGTGGCAACGCCGGAGATCAGGCCGTCAGCCGGCGTGTTCTGAATGAGGTCGTCGACCTTGCGCCGCCGCCGCTGCGCGGCGATCGCCAGCGAGCCATATTCGACGAACGATCCTTCATCGACGAGCTGCGCGAGGTTTTCGCGCGCCGTGCGCTGGTTGGTCTTGCGACGGCGCTCGACCGAGGCCGGCCGGTTTTCGTCCAGCGTGATGGCGTGGCGCGCGATCAATTCGGCGAGGTCAGGGCGGATATGATCGAGATCGACATCCTCTTCCTCCGCCACATCGTGGGCATCAATCTCGGCCGGTTCGAGAAACAGGATGGCCTCATCCTGCATCAGCGTGACGCCGGCTTCCGCAGCGATCCTGGTGACCTTGCCGCCATGCGGCGCGGTCACCAGATGCTCCATCTTCATGGATTCGAGCACCGCGATCTGCTGGCCCGGGCGAACAAGATCGCCTTCCCGCACCTCGATCGCAACGATCGTACCCTGCAGCGGCGCCGGCACCGGGACGGAGCCGGCC
Organism: Bradyrhizobium sp. AUGA SZCCT0177; assembly: GCF_018130125.1. NCBI lineage: Bacteria > Pseudomonadati > Pseudomonadota > Alphaproteobacteria > Hyphomicrobiales > Nitrobacteraceae > Bradyrhizobium > Bradyrhizobium sp. AUGA SZCCT0177. Next base: position 192,920 of record NZ_JAFCMA010000011.1, read on the forward strand.
GGACCGGCTGACCCGGCCGAGGCTTCGCGGGCCTCGGGGATGGTCACGGCAGCGCCGGCTTCCAGCAGTTCGGGCGCCGAAAGATCGTTTGCCGCGTGGACCAATGCCGCGACATGGGTATCGATGAAGCCGGTATTGATGCGGTTGGCGATGAAATCCGGATGCGCCAGCACCGCGCCGAGGAACGGGATATTGGTGGCGACGCCGCCGATGCGGAATTCGCGCAACGTGCGGGTGGCCTTCTGCACCACGTCGGCCCAATTTGGGCCGGTCGCGCGCACGATGACCTTGGCGAGCAGCGAGTCGAAGGCGGCGCTGGTCTTGTAGCCGGAATAGCCGAACGTATCGACGCGCACGCCGGGCCCGGCCGGCAGGTCAAACATGGAGAGCGTGCCGCCGGTCGGCTTGGTGACGCCGTTCTCGTCCATCACCTCCATGTTGACGCGAAGCTGCATCGCGTAGCCGCGCGGTTTTGGGATGTAGGCCTGCGCGAGGCCGAGCGAGCCCAGCGTGGCGCCGCCGGCAACGGCGAGCTGCGCCTGCACCAGGTCAACGCCGAGCACCTCCTCGGTCACGGTGTGCTCGACCTGAAGCCGCGGATTGGCCTCGATGAACGCAAAAGCCTGCGCATCGCCTTTGGCGTCGCCATCGACCAGGAATTCGAACGTGCCGAGATTGTCGTAGTTCGCGGCCGCCGCGAGTTCCCGGGCGGCGTCAATGATCCGCGTGCGCAGACTGTTGCTCAGGGACGGGCTCGGCGCCACCTCGATCAGCTTCTGGTTGCGGCGCTGGATGGTGCATTCGCGCTCCCACAAATGGCTGATCGCGCCGTGGTGGTCGCCGATGATCTGCACCTCGATATGGCGGGCGTTGCGAATCAGGCGCTCGACATAGACGCCGTCGCTGCCGAAGGCAGCTTTGGCCTCGGACTGGCAGCGCGCATAGGCTTCTTCCAGCTTTGCCGCATCGTCCACGATACGCATGCCGCGCCCGCCGCCACCGGCGATAGCCTTGATCATGACGGCGGCGCCAGAGCCCAGCGACGCGAAGAAGTCCTTGGCCTGGTCGAGCGAGGTCGGGCCGCTGGTACCCTCGATGATGGGCACGCCGCACTCCTTCGCCAGTGCCTTGGCCTTGGCCTTGTCGCCGAACAGATCCAGCGCCTCCGGCGACGGGCCGACGAAGGTGATGCCCTCTTCCGCGCAACGCCGGGCGAGTAAGGTGTTTTCGCTTAGAAAGCCGTAACCGGGATGCAGTGCATCGCAGCCGGTGGCCTTGGCGGCGGCCACGACCGCCGCTATGTCGAGATAGGCCCGTGCACCCCGGCCGGGGATTTCTTGGGCGGCGTCGGCCGCGCGCGCATGCAGCGACAGCGCGTCGTCAGCGGGATAGATCGCGACGGTAGCAAGGCCGGTCTCGCCCGCGGCCCGCGCGATACGAATGGCAATCTCGCCGCGGTTGGCGATCAGGAGCTTGTTGAAGGGCATAAGAAATGTCCGCAAAAGGATTATCGGTCCTTCATGGTCGGATCGAGCACGATACGCAAGGATTCTCCGAGCGCATTGAATGCCAACGAGACCACCAGAATGGCAAGCCCCGGGGCATACATCTGCTCCGGCGCGATCTCCATGTACTGGTAGGCGCGGGCCAGCATCGCGCCCCAGCTCGGGTTTGGCGGCTGGATACCGAGCCCAAGGAAGCTGAGGCTGGCCTCCGCCAGCAGCGCCGCCGCCAGTAAGAGCGTGACCTGCACGATCACCGGCTGCAGGGCGTTCGGCAGCACATGCTTCCACAGGATATGCCAGGCCGGCGCCCCAAAACACCTGGAGGCGTCGACATAGAGCTCCTGCCGCACGATCAGTGTCCGGGCGCGGACGATTCGCGCCAGCGCCGGGAACATCACGATGCCCACGGCAATCATGCCGTTGGTGAGGCCGATGCCGAGCGCGCCGGTGACCGCAATCGCCAGCACGATGGCAGGGAATGACAGGAACGTATCGATGATCCGGCTGATGATATCGTCGGTCCATCCGCCGAAGAACCCGGCGGCCAGGCCGACCGGCAGGCCGATCGCGACCGCCACGCTGACCGCGAGCAGGCTGGCATACACCGTTGCCGGCGCGCCGTAGATCAGCCGGCTGAAGATGTCGCGACCGAGATCGTCAGTGCCAAGCAGATGCCCGGGCCCCGGGGCCGCCAGCATGTTGTTGGCATCCTGCGCGGTCGGCAGATAGGGCGCGATCCAGGGTGCGCCGATCGCGACAATCACCAGCACCAGCAGCACCAGGATCGCGAGCGCGGCGCGCAGATCGCCCGCCAGCCAGCGGAAAAACCGCCGCAGCCGGCTCGGCTGGACCAGTCGCTTGGGGGTTTCGAGCGCCAAATCCGTCATTGTTCGATCCGGGGATCAACGGCCGCGCACAGCAAGTCCGCGATCAGGTTCACCAGAATGACCACGATCACCATCGTGAACACCACGCCCTGCACGATCGGAAAATCACGCTGGATGGCGCCGCGCACGATCAGGCTACCGAGGCCCGGAATCGCAAACACGGCTTCGATCACGACGGTCGCCGCCAGCATGCGGTTGACCAGGATGCTGATGATCGTGAACAGATTGACGCTGACATTCTTGAGCCCGTGCTGCCACAGGATCCGGGTCATCGAGAGGCCCTTGGCGTGCAGGGTGCGCACATATTGCGACGACAGCACTTCCAGCAGCGATCCACGCAACTGCCGCGCCACCTCGGCCATGCCGTAGGCGGCAATCGCAATGCCCGGCAGCAGGGCATGCCGGATCGCCTCGATGGGCGAGACGCTGAAGGATTTCGCGCCGGTTGCCGGCAGCCAGTTCAGCTTCAGTGAAATTTCGGCGACCAGGATCATCGCCAGCCAAAAGCCGGGAATGGCGACACCGAGCGAGGCGATCATGCTGACCGTCTTGTCGACCCAGCCATCGGGCTTGATCGCCGCGATCACCCCCATCGGGATTCCCGTGACCAGCGCCAGCACCAGCGCGATCGCGACAATAAGGAGCGTGTTGGGAAAGGCCCGCGAGATCGAGGTCGCGACCTTCTCGCCCGTCAGCAGTGATTGCGACAGGTCGCCTTGCACGACATTCGCCAGCCACGCGCCATACTGCACCAGGAACGGCCGATCGAGGCCGTAGACCTTCCGGATTTCGGTAATGCGCGCGTCGGTGGCGTTGTCGCCGGCCAACGTCACCGCGATGTCGCCGGGCACCAGCTTGAGCAGCGCGAACACCATGAAGGTCGCGAGCAGGATCACGGGCAGCGCCTGCAGCAGGCGGCCGCCGATGACCCTTGTCGGACTTCGTCGCGCCATTCGGTTAGCTTTCCAGCCAGACGTCGTCGTATTTCGGCTTGCCCAGCAGGTTCGGCCTGTAGCCTTGCACCTTCTTGTTCATCGCCACCAGTTCGAACTGGAACGCGAGCGGCGCCACGAAGGCATTTTCCATCACCAGCCGTTGCACGGTCGCGAACGCCTTGCGGCGCAGCTCGATGTCCTCCGACGCCCGCGACTCCTTGATTGCGGCTTCGAGCTCCGGCGGTACCGCGCCCCGGCCACCATTGTAGTAGGCGTCCTTGGTGAACATCAGCGAATAGGTCAGGCTCGGATCGGGCCGCCCGGTCCAGGCCGCGAGAATGCCGGAGCCGCGTTTCTCGGCGCCGAAGAACGCGGCCGAGGCTTCCGCGATCGGCGCGTTCAGGAAGCGTACGTTCATGCCCGCTTTGCGGAACTGTTCGATCAGGATTTCCTGGCGCTGCACCGAATCCTGATCGGGATAGCCGACCAGCTCGATCGGCAAGCCATCCTTGAATCCGGCCTCGGCGAGCAGCTTCTTCGCCTTGTCGGGATCGTGAGGATAAAGCCCGGCGACGGACTTGTCGTAGGCCCAATGCGCTTTCGGCAGGTTCATGTAAGCGGGCTCGGCAAGGCCCGCGAGCGCCGCCTTGACGAAGGTTTCGCGATCGATCGCAAAATTGAAGGCCTGGCGCACCTTGATATTGTCGAACGGTGGCTTCGCCCAGTTCAGGAAGATCTGGAACACGTACAGCGTCGGCCCGTTGAAGATCTTGATATTGCTGGCGCGCTCCACGATCGCCTTCTGCCGCGGCGGCAGCTGGTACATCAGATCGTTCTGGCCGGCGGTCACCGAGCGTGATCCGGTAGTCAATTCCGGAATGATCGAGAACTCGATTCCATCTGGATAGGGACGGTTGGGCTTCCAGTATTTCTCGTTGCGCTTGATGACGATCTTCTCGCCGTCCGCCCAGCTAACGAAGATATAGGCGCCGGCGCCGACCGGCGTGCGCGCGACATTGCCGGCCGCACTGGCCTTGACCGCGGCCGGCGATACCATCATGCCGGCACGGTCGGAGAGAATGCCGGGCAATGCTGCGTCAGGTGTACTTAGCTTCAACGTGACCTGCAACGGACCGGTCACCGCAGCCGATTCCATCGCGGCAAGATCGGCCTTGATGTTGGATTTCGGATCGCTCTTGTTGCGCTCCAGGTTGAACTTGACGGCCTCGGCATCGAGCGGCGTGCCATCGTGGAACGTCACGCCGGAACGGATGTTGAGCACCAGCGTCGTCGGGTCCGAAAAGCTCCAGCTCTCGGCGAGGCCGGGCTTCGGCTTCAGCGTCTCGAAATCCCATTCGGTCAGCGTGTCGTACATCGTGAACAGGAAGGCATGGTCCGAACCGGCGCCGCCGGTTGCCGGGTCAAGGCTCGACGGATTGGCAGGCGCCGAGATGCGCAGGACCCCGCCGCGCTTCGGCGTGCCTTGCGCAAATGCGTGGCCGCCGAGGGTTGCACCAGCCAGCGCGCCCGATATCAGCGCCATTACCTCGCGTCGCGTCGTCTGTGTCATGGCAATTCCTCCGGCGGTTCTTCTGTTAGTTCGGTGAAAAATTCGGGCGGTCGGCGAAATGGCAAGCGACCCAGTGATCGGGCATCAGCTCGCGCCAGTCCGGCGTCTTCTCGGCGCAGACGGCTTGCGCATACTGGCAGCGGGTGCGGAAGCGGCACCCCGATGGCGGGTCGATCGGGCTCGGAATCTCGCCCTGCAGGACGATGCGATTGTTGCCGCGCATGGTCGACGGCAACGGCCGTGGCTCGGCCGACAGCAGCGCCTGGGTATAGGGGTGCAGCGGCCGTTCCGAGACCTTTTCGGTCGGGCCTAGCTCGACGAAACGTCCCAGATACATCACCGCGATCCGCTCGCTGATATGGGACACCACGGCGAGATCGTGGGTGATGAAGACGTAGGTAAGCCCAAGATCGCGCTGCAGTTCGGCGAACAGATTGAGCACGTCGCCGCGGATCGACATGTCGAGCGCCGCTACCACCTCGTCACAGACGATCAGTTTGGGGCGCAGCGTGAGCGCCCGGGCAATCACCACGCGCTGCTTCTGACCGCCGGACAGCTGGTGCGGATAGCGCTCGCCGAGGTCCTGCGGCAGACCGACCCGGTCCATCGCCTCATGCGCCCGCTGCAGCCGCTCGGCCTTCGATCCTGCGCGCGCCAGTTCGAGCGGCTCCAGCACCGACGATAGTATCGTCATGCGCGGGTTCAGCGCGGCATTCGGATCCTGGAAAATGATCTGGTAGTCGCGGCGATGGCTTTGGAACTGCTGCCGCGGCATCGCCAGCGGATCGACGCCATTGTGCAGGATCGCGCCGCCGCTGGGTTTGAGCAGGAACACCAGCGCACGGCCGATCGTGGTCTTGCCCGATCCGGATTCGCCGATGATGCCAAAGGTCTCGCCGCGACGAACGTCAAAACTGACGCCGTCGACCGCCTTCACAATGGCGCGGCGATCGGTGGTCTGAAAGCCGACCTGGAGATCGCGCACCGAGACGATGGCATTATTGGCGGCTTGCGGCGTCATGGGCTGGCCACCATCGCTGCGATCGGTGCCGTCGCAGCGTGCTGCAAGGCACCGGGCAGATCGAGCTCGCGAAAGCGCCAGCAGCGCACCTTGCGGCCATTGCCGGCGTCGAGCAGCGCCTGCTCTTTCTCGCAGCCGGCGACCGCATGCGCGCAGCGTGCCTTGAAACGGCAGCCATTGGGCATGTCCATGATCGACGGCACCCGGCCCGGGATCGACGGCAGCTTGCCGTGCCGCGGGCTCAGATGCGGCAACGAGCGCAACAGGCCCGACGTATAGGGATGCAGCGGCCGGACCAGCGCGTCATCGACCGCGGCGTCCTCGATCACCTCGCCCGCATACATCGTAATCATGCGCGTGCAGGTTTCCGCGACGACACCGAGATCGTGCGTGATCAGCATCAGCGCCGTATTGGAAGTCTCGCTGAGGTCGCGCAACAGTTCCAGGATCTGCGCCTGGACGGTGACGTCGAGTGCCGTGGTCGGCTCGTCCGCGATCAATAGTTGTGGCCCGCAGATCAGGCTTGCTGCGATCATCACGCGCTGGCGCATGCCGCCGGAAAGCTGGTGCGGATAATCGTCGATGCGGCGCTCCGGCGAGGCAATGCCGACCCGGCGCAGCATCTCGAGCGTCCGTTCCCTCGCCTCCTCCTTGGTGACGCCGGTGTGCACCCGCAGCGTCTCGGCGATCTGATGGCCGACTGTGAACACCGGATCGAGCGCACTCATCGGCTCCTGAAAAATCATCGCGATGCGCCGGCCGCGGATCGCCCGCATCTCGCGCGTGCTGCAGGACGCCAGATCGGTTCCGTCGAAGTGGATCGATCCATCGAGCCCGGCAAGGTTGTTCGGCAACAGCCGCAGAATCGAAAGACCGGTGATGGTCTTGCCGCAGCCGCTTTCGCCGACGATGCCGACCCGCTCGCCGGGGGCGATGTCGAAATCGATCTTGCGGGTCGCCTGCCAGACGCCGTGCGAGGTCTTGAAACGGATGCCGAGGCCGCGCACCGACATCAGCGCTTGCGGGCCGCCCGCAACCACTTCCGATCCGCGCTGTGCCGGCTGGGCCGCTGCCATCAGCCCGCCGCCCGCTTCTTCTCTTTCACGAGCTGTTCCTCCATCAGCATCTCGGTTCCAATGATGCCCTCGCGGGCCAGCTGATCGATCTCGGCATCGGAAAGCCCGAGCAGCCCGCCGAGAATTTCCTGATTGTGTTCGCCGAGCGTCGGCGGCGCGGTTCGGATCGGGAACGGCTTTGCGCTCTCACGGAACGGCATCGAGGGTTGCGGATGTTTTCCGATAAAGGCGCGATCGACTTCCTGAATGAAACCGCGCGCATGCAGCTGCGGATCCTGCAGCAGCTCCATCGGCAGCCGCGCGACGCCTGATGCGATGCCTGCCGCCTGCAACGCCTTCATCGCCGCTTCCGGGTCGCGCGCCGACGTCCATGCATTGATAGCGGCCTCGATCTCGCGCTCGATGGCGCGTCGTCCCACCGCCGTCGTCAGCCAGGCATCGGTGGCCCAATCGGCGCGGCCGAGCAGTTTTGCAAGCCTTGGCCACATCGCATCGCTGGAAACCGCGACCACGATCCAATTGTCGGCGCCGGCGCAGCGGAAGCAGCCATGCGGCACGAAATCCGGATGGCGGTTGCCGTACCTGACCGGCTCCTTGCCGTCGATCGAATGCGCCACGATCCAGGGCGCCGCAAACGGCATCATGCATTCGATCTGTGCCAGATCGATGAACTGGCCCTTGCCGGTGAGCTTGGCGTGGATCAGCGCGGTGAGCACCGCGGCGCAGCCGTTCAATCCGCCGACGGCATCGCCGAACGCGGTGTGGCTCATCACGGGCGGTCCATCGGGATCGCCGACCACGCTCGGCAGGCCCGAGCCTTGTTCAAGCGTCGAGCCATAGGCGCGGCAATCGCGGTGCACGCTGCCAGCGCCGAAGGCCGACATCGACATCATGACAAGCTTTGGATTGAGCTTGCTCAGCACCTCATAACCGAGCCCGAGCTTCGGCAACACCTCGACGGAGTAATTGTCGACAACAACGTCGGCATCGGCCAGCAGCCGTTTTGCCAGATTGAGGCCCTGCGGACGCGTCAGGTCGAGCGTGATGCCGCGCTTGTTGCGGTTCATGATGCAGTAGCGCACCGATTTCTCGTACATCTGTTCGAGAACATAGGCCGGCCGCCGGTCCACCCCGCGCCACCAATCCGGATATTGCGTGGCCTCGATCTTGATGACGTCGGCGCCGAGATCGGCCAGCGTGCGCGTACAGATCGGGCCGGCCCAACCCATCGAGAAATCGACGACGCGGATGCCTTCCAGCGGCAGGCGGTCTGATCCCTGCTCTGCAGGCACCGGTACCCGTTTCGCAGCCTCGCTGACATGCGCACAGCCGAGCATTTGCTCGCCGATATCGGGAACCGCGCCGCCGCGACGTGGCGGTGTTCCGGTCAAGCGTTGCATCGAGCCTGCCGTAAAGCCGGTTTCGTCGCCGATCATAACCGGCACGATTGCGCCGCGCACCTTCTTCTCTTCGTCGGCGATGAGGTCGCCGACATCGGGTACCGGCACGATCGGAATCTTGCGGCGCAGGCTCTCGGCGAACCATTCCTGCGCGGTGCGCTGTTTCAGCCGCGGCACGATCTTGCCCTCGATGTCAGCAATATGCTGCAGGCGATCGACGCCCAAGGACAGCGCCGGATCGTCGCGCAATTCCGGCAGCGCCAGCATCTCGCAAAACGACCGCCATTGCGCCGGAGTTACCGTGGTGACGCCGAGCCAGCCTTGCTTGGTTTCGTAGATGCCGGCCGGGAACGTCGGCCAGAACCTGTTAACCCCCATGCGCCGCATGATGTCGCCGTGCACGAACGACTCGAACATGATGTACTCGGTCACCGCGATGCTGGATTCGAAGATGCTCAGGGAGTTCGCCCGTCCCCGACCGTCCTGCATCCGGCCCAGCACCGAGGAAGCCGCCGCGATAAAGCCCCAGAGGCCGGCGAAGATGCCGGTCTGGAAATCCGGCGCATGCATCGGCGGCCCCTCGACCGGCCCGACCAGCTTTACCAGTCCGCTCAACGCGCGAATCGTCGAGTCCGTCGCTTCGAATTTTGCATACGGCCCCTCACGACCGAACCAGCTTATGTCGAGATGAATAAGGCCGGGGTTGCGCTGTTTGATCGCTGCGAGATCGACAGCCGGACAGTTCGCCGCATCGATGTCGCGGCCGTCGAGCAAAATGTCGCACGCCGCGATCAGTTCGGTCAGGCGCGATGAAGCGTCGGCGTCACTGCAATCGAGCGCCACGCTCGACTTGTTGAAATTAAGAAACGCAAACCAGGCGCTGTGACCTTCCGGCGTCAACGGCGCGGTGCGGCGAAGCGGATCACCCGCCGGCGGTTCGATCTTCTGCACGGTCGCACCGAAATCGGCGAACAACCGCGCGCAATAGCTGGTCGCCGCAGCGCTTCCGATCTCGACAATCCGCAGATGCGACAACGCGCCCATCACGCTTCCTCATGGCCAAACGACCGGCGTCATGTGCGCGCCGGTTCAGTTTTTTATTGCTGACCATGAAACCTTGCCCGCTTGTCGATGCAAGCGGAATTTTCTTCCGTGATACGGAATACGTTTGAGCGACGAAGCAGTCAGTTGCAATGCAATTGCGCTTCGAACCAGTTTTGAAGCGAAGCCGAAAGCGGCGGCCACGCGCGCAGGAAATTTTCGAATTTGCCGGCATTGGCACGGTAGATGCCGCGCAGCTCCTTCTCGATCGCGGGAAGATCGACGCCGGTGCAACGGCCCTCGCTGACGATCGTGTGTCCATCGACAACCACCTCGCGCAACAGCGATGCGTTGCCTCTCGCGAACAGCAGCTCTACCGGATCGACCGGCATGATCTGATCGCGATCGAGACGGTCGAGATCGATCGTTACGAAGTCTGCCGGAGCGCCGGGCGTCAACGCGCCCGTACCCGGCGCGCCGGTCGCCTTGCGGCCGTTGGCGACGGCAAGGCCGAAAAAATCCGCTGGCGTCCAGGTTCGCTTGAAGCCAAGACCGCCGTGGAACATCTGCACCAGCCGCATCTCGCGCAGCACGTCGTCATCCTCGTCCAGCGCCAGGCCATCGACGCCGACGGCGATGGCGCAGCCGCATTGATGCGCGGCGGCGATCGGCGCGAGGCCCGAGCGCAAATGCATGTTGGAACTGAAATTGGTGACGATGCGCGCTCCGGACGCGGCGATCATCTCGATTTCATCCTGCCGCGCATGAATGCAATGCGCCAGCGTCAGCCGATCCGACAGGAAGCCGATGTCGCGAAGGTAGCGAACGATACCGTCAGGGAAATGCTCATCCGCCCAGGCGCGTTGATAGATGGTTTCCAGCAGGTGCATGTGGATCCGGCGGCCGGTCAGCGCCGAATTTTCGGCGACCGCCTCCAGCAACGGCCTTGAACACCACTGCACGCCCGCCGGCCCTAACTGCACGTCGACCTTGGGGCCAGCGATCGCCGACGCGATCGTATCGATAAGGTCGATATAAGCCTTGGGCGACATCGGCGGACGGACGAACAATTCCTCGATCGTCTTCCGATCGTCACTGGGTAACTCCGAGAGTACTGGCTCACTATCGCCATAGACGATTGGATTCTGGTCGCGCACCGCAAGAGCGAACGCGATGCGAATGCCGACATCGGAGGCCGCCCGCGCGATCGCCTTGGCTTCGTCGACCAGCGGCATGGTCCCGCTCGGCCGCGTGTAGTGCACCATCATCGAAGCGCACCCTGCCCGCGCCGAGCGCGCCAGCGCGGAGGCCGCGGTGAGATAGGGATCGACCGGCGTGCCGAGCGCGGATCGCAGGATCCAGCTTTCCAGCGGCATCCCGATCGCGCCAAAGGACGACACGGTCGGCCGCGCATGGTCGTGGGCATTGACGAAGGCCGGAAGGATGAGGGAGCGCGGGCCAGTAGCGGGCGGCATTCCCTCATCAATGGAGGTGATCAAACCACCGTCGTGCCGCAGCACGGCGTTTTCGAGCAGACCGCGGTCAGGACCGGAGAACAGGCTGTGGGCGATAACTTCCATAGGCATTCCAGCACTCCGTCGTCATTGCGAGCGTAGCGAAGCAATCCATGCTTCCACGCGGGGAAAGATGGACTGCTTCGTCCTCGTCCCTTCGCTCCCTTGCGCAAACGCTTCGCGTTTGTCGCAGGCAATGACGAGCTTAGTTCGCCGTATACTTTAGCTCCCTTTCCGCACGCGGCGGCAGGAATTCGCGCGAGAATATTTCCGACGCTGCCGGCGCCCGGGCAAGCTGATAGCCTTCGACGATGATACCGATGGCGCGGGTCATGCGATCGTCCTTGACGTCGCCGACGCCGATTTCCTTCATCTCGGCCGAGACGATCAGCTTGTCGAAGGAATATTGCAGCCGGCGCTTTTCGACGTCGACATTGATCAGATTGTCGTAATTCAGCGCCGCCTTCATGCCGGCGTTCTGGTCCTTTGCAACCGCGATCATTCCCTTGTTGACGGCGCGGACGAGCCCGGCGACCGCCTTTGGATTGGACGCGATCAGCTTGCGGGAGACCATCAGGCCGTTGGAATAGAGATCGAGGCCGTAATCACCGAACGAGAACCATTTATAGTCCTTGTCAGGATCCTGGCGGTTCAGCACGAGGTTGAAATAGCTGGTGATGTTGAACACCAGCGCCGCGTCGATATCGCCCTTGATCAGCATCGGCTCCTGCAGGTTCGGCGCCATGTTGGAGATCTTGATCTTCTCGCCCTCGAGCTTGTTCTTCTGCGCGAACACCGGCAGCAGCCGCGTGGTCGGCGTGCCCTGCGCGCCGCCGAGCGTGCGGCCTTCGAAATCCTTGATGGTGTTGATGCCGCTGGTCTTCTTCGTAACGATTGCAAAGGGCGGCTGGTTCCAGATCTGGTAGACCATCACAGGCGCGTCCTGCGGCTTGGTCGAGGCATTCTGGATGATGGCGTTGACGTCGCCAAAGCCGGCGTCATAGGCGCCCGACATGATGCGCGTCACCGTCGCACCCGAGCCTTCGCCCTGGTCGATCACGACGTTGAGGCCCTCTTCCTTGAAGTAGCCATTGTCCTTGGCATAGAAAAACGCAGCGTCGCTGCCTTGGGTTTTCCAGCCCAGCGTGAACTTGATGGTGGTTTCCTGGGCGTTCGCGGCGCCTGCGAACAAAGCTACTCCCAACAGCGCGGCGCCTATTTTCGTTAACATCGTGAACCTCCTCGAGTGGGTTGGATGGCGGTTGGTGAAATCGTCATGTCGCGATCAAGTCGTTCTTGCGGGTGGCCCAGCCGGTGACGCGGCCCTCGATCAGCGAAAAGATCACGTAGAGCGCGACGCCGAGGCCGGCGAGCACGAACAGGCCGGCGAACACCAGCGGCACGTTGAAATTCGAGGACGCGGTCATCATCACGTTGCCGATGCCGCGGTTCGACGCCACGGTCTCGGAGAGAACCGCGCCGACAAAGGCGTAGCTGATCGCAACCTTCAATGACGCAAAGAAGAACGGCATGGTGCGGGGCAGACCGACATTCCAGAGGATGTCGAGCTTGCTGGCGCCTAGCGCTTTCAGCACGTCTTCGAGTTCGGGTTCGGTGGTCGCAAGCCCCGTCGCGATATTGACGACGATCGGGAAGAAGCAGATCGACAGGGCGGTCAGCACCGCCGGCACGCTACCCGAGCCAAACCACAGCACGAAGATCGGAACGACAGCGACTTTGGGGATCGACGAGAATCCGACCAGCAGCGGATAGGCCGTGTCGTATGCCGTCTTGGAAACGCCGATGACGGCGCCCAGCACGACGCCAAGCCCGACACCGAGCACGAAGCCGATCATCGTCGTCGCCAGCGTTTGCAGGATATGCGGCCACAACAGCGGAAACTTCTGGTACAGCGTCACGAAGACTTCCGACGGCCGCGGCAGCACCAGGTCGGACATCCCGGTCATCACGCAAAACAGTTCCCAGGCGACAAAGAACAGCACGATCAGTGCCGCCGACCAGGCCTTTTGTCTGATATCCGTTGCGGTCATGATGCCGCTTCCTCGGCTGGCGCGCTGCGCGCATCGACGATGAAGGTGCGCAGCTTCTGGTTCAGCGCCACGAAATCGGGCTCGAACGTCATCGCCACCGTGCGCGGGCGGCTGAAACTCACCGGGCTGTCGTCGACGATGCGGCCGGGCCGTGCGCTCATCACGCAGATGCGGCTGGCGAGGAATGCAGCCTCGCGCAGATCGTGCGTCACCAGCAGCACGGTCGCCTTGTGGGTCATCCAGAGCTCTTGCAGGATCGACCACAGTTCCTCGCGCGTGAACTGGTCGAGCGCGCCGAAGGGCTCGTCGAGCAGCAGCATCCGCGGTTCGTGGATCAGCGCGCGGCACAGATTGGCGCGCTGAAGCATGCCGCCGGAGAGCTGCCAGGGAAAACGGCTGCCAAAGCCCTTGAGGCCGACCTGCTCCAGCAGCGCATTGGCCTTGTCGCGGAATTCGGTCTTGCGAAGCTTGCGGAATTGCGAGCGAAACGGCTCGACAATCTTGAGCGGCAGCATGATGTTCCGCTCGATCGTCATCCAGGGCAGCATGGTCGGATTCTGGAACGCCATGCCGACGCGCAGCGCCCGCGCCGCGACTTCCCGGCCACCGACGATGACGACGCCGGTGGTCGGCTGAACCAGCCCGCTGGCCAGCCGCAGGATGGTGGACTTGCCGCAGCCGGACGGGCCGACCAGCGCGACGAACTCACCGTCGGCAATCCGAAGCGTGGTTTTCGACAGCGCCGGCACGGCGCGGTCGCCACGGCCAAAGGTGACGGACGCGTCCGACAGCTCAATTGCGATGGGTACAGCGGGGGCCGGAACGGGCGCGCCGGAGAATTCCGAATCTGGTTGCATGCGCATCATGGCTGGAAGTGCATGCAAGCCGGATGCCAGCAAAACTCGCGTTTGAAATCAATGGGATCGCAAAAGGACGCGCAAACCAGCGGATTCCTTTTAGGCAATCCGGCCGCCAAACTGCATGCAATTCAGGCGCTCAATTGTCTCCCATTTGTGATATGAGGACGCATTCGAAGCACTTCTTTCAAAGGATTCGCCGATGGCGCCTCGTTCGGCCGGCAAGACTGCGGAATCATCCGACAAGGTCGGGGTGATCTGCCGCGCGCTGCGCCGCGCCATCATCGAGCAGGCGCTGGAGCCCGGCGCGAAACTGCCGGAGGATTCCTTGGGCGAGCGCTTTGGCGTCAGCCGCACCATTGCACGCCACGCGCTGGGGCAACTGGCCGCGGAAGGCCTCGTCGAACTTCGCCGCAACCGGATCGCTGTCGTGGCAACGCCGAGCTGGCAGGAAGCCCGCGACGCCTTTGATATCCGGATCGAACTCGAACGCCTCGTGGTGCGTCAACTCGCCGGCAAACTGACCAAAGCCCAGATCGCGACGCTGAACGCCCACGTCGACGCCGAGGATGGCGCCCGCGACGGCACCGATGCGGTATCCATTCGTCTTGCGACCGAATTCCACATCCTGCTCGCGCAGATGACGAACAGCCCGATCCTCGTGCGTTACGTCAGCGAAGTCGCCTATCGCTGCTGCCTCACTCTATCTCTGTACAGCCGGCCGCATTCGTCCGAATGCGCGATCAATGAGCACCGCGCGATTATCGCAGCCCTGGTCAAGGGCGACGAGGCCAAGGTGATGAGCCTGATGCACAGCCATCTGGATTCCGTGGCGAACCGGGCTTTGGTGGCGCCGGCTCCTCAGCGCGGCCGCGATTTGCTGGATATTCTGGCGCCGTACGCCGATGAGGGCGAGAGCGACCGTGTGGTGAAAATGCCGAAGGTCGCGCGGGCCAGGTAATCGGTTTTTCCGTCATGGCCGGGCATAGCCGTCTAAAGGACGGCGTCGCTTACGCTCGCCTATGCCCGGCCATCCACGACTTTCTTGTTGAGCTGAAGCGAAGACGTGGATGCCCGGGTCAAGCCCGGGCATGACGAGTACTGGGATGCCCTACGCCTCAATCCCTCTCTGAACCAGAATGCGTTCCGCACTATCGTTCCAGACATCCATCTTCACGATCTGGCCGCCCCTCACGACAAAGCGATCGACATAGCGGTTGCCCTCGAATGGCGTGCCGTCGATCCATTCGCCGTACAGCGTGCCGATACTGTAGACCACGGTCTCGTCCGCTCCCGGGCAGACGTCGAAACGGTCCATCTTCTTCTTGACCCAGCGGTAGCGCGCTGCGTTGAAGCCGGTCGGCCCGCGCGGATGATCGAATTCGCGCCCGCCGGTAAAGGTGATGATGGTACCCGACTTCATGTAGGCCGCCGCCGCATCCGGATCCGGGATCATCGATGCCGTGAGATAGGCTTCGACCACTTCGGCATCCGAAAGGCGGCGGTCTTGTAGGGGGAGATCTTGGGCTTTGGCGGAAATGGACATGACGGCTGCTCCTGATATCAGGAATACTACAATCGGAGCCTCCAATTGCATGCACATATTTTGAACAGTTTGACCTATAAACTGCACACAATCTGGGGCTGCCTCTAAAGCACTCTTCCGCTAGGCTCCCCTCACCTCAAACCAGCCAAGAAACAGCTAAAGTCCTGATGAGCGCGCGAACCGCCTTCGACCTGATCTTCCGCAACGCCCGGACCCGGGCTTCGGCTACCCCGGTCGATATCGGCGTATCGGAGGGACGGATCGCCGCCATCGAGGCACATCTGGCCTGCGACGCACCCGAAATCGAGATCGGCGGCAAGCTCGCCCTCCCCGGCTTCGTCGATACCCACATCCATCTCGACAAGGCCTGCCTGCTCGGCCGCTGCGGGCACGACCACTCCACCGTGGGCGAGGCGATCGCCGCGGTTGCCGCCATGAAGCGCGATTTCACCGTCGAGGACGTCTATGCCCGCGGCGCGCGGGTGCTCGAACGCGCCATCGTGCACGGCACCACACGGATGCGCACGCATGTCGAGATCGATCCACGCATCGCGCTGCGCGGCTTCGAGGCGGTCAAGGCACTGAAGCGCGACTATGCCTGGGCGATCGATCTGTCGATCTGCGTGTTCCCGCAGGAAGGCCTGACCAACGATCCCGGCGCGGAAGAACTCCTGATCGCGGCACTGCGCGACGGCGGCGAAGCGATCGGCGGCTGTCCCTATATGGATACCGACCCGAACGCGCATCTCGAAAGAGTGTTCGACCTCGCGCAGGAATTCGACGTCGATGTCGACTTGCATCTCGACTTCGATCTCGATCCGTCCTGGTGGCATCTGGAGGAAGTCTGCCGGCAGACCGAGCGGCGCAACTATCATGGCCGTGTCGCAATCGGGCACGCCACCAAACTCTCGGCGTTGCCGCCCGACCGGCTGAAAGCCGCGACCGAACGGCTGGCGAAGGCCGGTGTCGCGGTCACCGTGCTGCCGGCAACCGATCTCTATCTGATGGGCCGCGACGCCACCCACAATGCGCCGCGCGGCCTCACCGTGGCGCACCGGCTGGTCGAGAACGGCGTGCTGTGTTCGGTCGCGACCAACAACGTGCTCAATCCGTTCACGCCGTTCGGCGATGCGTCGCTGCTGCGCATGGCCAATTTCTACGCCAATGTCGCCCACGCCGGAATCAGCGAGTTCGACGCCTGCCTCGATCTGGTGACGGACTTGCCGGCGCGCCTGATGAACCTGCGGGATTACGGCATCGCGCCAGGCAACCCTGCCGATCTGATTATCCTCGACACCGACACCGGCCCGAACGCGATCGCAGAACTGCCCGACGTGCTGGTGGGCTTCAAGAACGGGCGTCAGGTATTCGAGCGACGCCAACCGACGCTGTTTAGGCCGGCTTAGATTTTCCGTCATGGCCGGGCCGTACACTTGTTCCGGGCATGACGAGCAAGGCGCGATTGACGCTCCTGCCAATCCGTTGTTGTTATCGGTCAACGAAAACAACAGCCGGGCAGGAAATCATGACCAAATCATCCAAGATCAGAAGCGTTGAAACGCTCTCCTGCGACGCCGGCTGGCGCAACTATCACTTCGTCAAGATCATGACCGAAGACGGCATCGTCGGCTGGAGCGAGTATGACGAGGGTTTTGGCGCGCCCGGCGTCACGGCGGCGATCGAGCGGCTGTCGGCGCGGGTGGTCGGCAAGAACGCCTTTCAGCACGAGCGGATTTACGCGGAACTGTTTGCCGCAACGCGCCCCGCTGCCGGCGGCGTGGTGGCGCTGGCGCTCGGCGCCATCGAGAACGCGCTGCTCGACGTCAAGGCGAAGGCGCTCGGCGTGCCCTGCTATGAACTGCTGGGAGGAAAAATCCGCGACCGCGTCCGGGTCTACTGGTCGCATTGCGCGACCTGGCGCATCAATCATCCTGATTGGTTCAAGCCCGCGATTACTGATCTCGACGGCGTCAAGTCGATAGGCCGCGAAGTCCGCGAAAAGCGCTTCACTGCGCTAAAGACCAACATCTTCGTCTACACCGACGGCAAGCCGCAGGGCTGGCGGCCCGGCTTCGGCTCGCCATTCGAGCCGGAGATCAACGTCGATCGCACGGTGATCCGCAATCTCTGCATGCACCTCGAAGCTATCAGGGACGGCGCCGGGCCCGATGTCGATCTGCTGCTCGACCTCAACTTCAACGCCAAGACCGAGGGCTATCTGAAGATCCTGCGCGCGATCAAGGATATGGACATGTTCTGGGTCGAGATCGACACCTTCAATCCGCAGGCGCTGGGCTATATCCGCCGCCAGAGCCCGCATCCGATCTCATCCTGCGAGACGCTGCTGGGCCTGCGCGAATTCCTGCCCTACTTCAACGAACAGGCAATGGATGTCGCGATCATCGACACGCCGTGGAACGGGGTGTGGCAATCGATGAAGATCGCCGCCGCCGCCGAGCATTTCGAGGTCAACGTCGCGCCGCATAATTTCTACGGCCATCTCTGCACCATGATGAACGCGCATTTCTGCGCCGCGGTGCCGAATTTGCGGATCATGGAAACCGACATCGACCGGCTGGCGTGGGACCACGAACTGTTTACCCATCTGCCCGAGATCGTCGACGGCCACCTTGTCATTTCCGATCGGCCGGGCTGGGGCACCGAACCCAACGAGGAAGGCCTGCGCGCCCATCCGGCAAAGAGCAAGGGCGGGTTGTTGAATTACGGGCAGAAGAATTAGGTCGCAGACTCAATATGTGTCGTCCCGGCCTTGAGCCGGGACCCATACTCCGCGGCCCTCATTGTTGAAACAAGACAACTGACGCCTCCCGTAACAATTGACTTCACGGCGTATGGGTCCCGGCGTTCGCCGGGACGACGACCGAGAGACCGCCAACCTCAATTATCGCCCGGCCTGCTCACAAACGCGCTTTCGATCACGTCGCCGATCGGCTGCCAGGCGTTGCCGTCGAATTGCACCAGCCGCATCTGCTTGATGGGATGAAAATCCGCAGGTCCCGTGTTGATGGCAATGCCCGGCAGAATGATCGGGCTCTGATAGTTCTTCAGCGACGCGGCCTGCCGCATGATGTTCTCGCGTGACAGGTCGTCGCCGCACTGCGTCAATACCTGGACCAGGGTTTCGGCCGCGGCATAGCCGAAGATCGCGTAACTATCCTCCCTGTCACCATCGGGATAATACTTGTCCATGAATGACAGCCACGCCTTGATCGAAGGGTCTTCCTTCCAGGTGGTGTCGCCGGCGTCCTTGAGGAACGAGGTCGAGATCACGCCGGCGGCGTTCGCAAGCCCGGCAGGTCTCAGCGCATTCGCGATCGAAGCCGCCGCATTGACCAGCACCACCACCGGATACCAACCCAGTTCGGCCGCTCTTCGGATGGCCCGCGCCGAGATTGGCGGTGCGCAATTGAGCACGAGCACTTCGGCCCCGGAATTCTTGAGGATGTCGACCTGCGCATCGATCGACATATCTGCCTCGATGGCGATATCAGCCACGATCATGCGGGCAGTGACGCCGAGCCCTTCCTGCAATCCCCTGAACAGATCGCGTCCGAACTGATCGTTCTGCCAGAGCACCGCGATCTTGCGGCTCGGATAGGAAGCCTGGATATAGTTGGCGTAGATCCGTCCCTCGGCGCGAAACGTCGGCTGCCAGCCCATGGACCACGGAAATCGTTTGGGATGCGCCCACTCCTCGTCACCGGACGCGACAAAGAGTTGCGGCACTTTCTTCTCGTTGAGGTAGGTCCGCGTCGCCAGATTGCTCGGCGTGCCGAACGAGCCAAACATCAGCAGCACGTTCTCCTGCTCCACCAGTTGACTTGTGTGCTCCGCTGCCATCTTCGGATTGGAACTGTCGTCACGGGAGATGAATTTGATCTTGCGACCGTTGATGCCGCCGCGATCATTGATCATGTCGAAATAGGCGGCTTCAGCCCTGCCGATCGCCGCGAACGCGGCCAAGGGTCCGGTATACGGCATGACGTTGCCGATGCGGATTTCGGTATCGGTGACGCCGCCGCCATGGGCCTGTCGCGCCGATATCGGCATACCGGCGAACAGCGCGGCGGCTAGCAGGACCAGGATAGTTCCAGCTTCTTTTATTGTTTTCATGAACATGGCTTCACGCTAACTCAAGCTTGTGACGCCTAACCCAGCACTTGGGACAATACTGCCCAATCCGGCGCCGTTGAAATCAATTTTTGTGTTCAGCGCAGGGTTATGTCCAGCCACCCGAGCGCATTGACGCTGACGCGGTCGCCGCTATCGACCAGCACCGTGGTGGTTTCCGCCTCAATGATGGCAGGACCGGTCAGGGAATGCCCGGGCTGCAGCGCATCGAGCGCATAGACCGGCACCTCGCGCCAGCCGCCAAAGAACGCCTGACGTTTGCCGCGTGGCGCGCAAGCGCCGGCGGACGCCGCCGGGCGCGTGTTCTGATCGTTTGGCGCGACGGCGCCGACCGCCGCGACCCGCGCGTTGACGAACACGACCTCCTGCCCGGGCGAGGCATAGGTATAGAGTTCCTCGTGCTTGCGATGAAAGCGCTGCTCGATCCGATCGACGAGGTCGGCCGCATTCCAGTCGAGACCATCCAGCGAGACGTCGATTTCAAAGATCTGTTCGCCGTAGCGCATTTCAGCGGAGCGTTCGATCGACAGCGGACCGTTGAACCATGAGCGCAGCCGACCGGTAGCCGCCTGCTCCAGTTCGCCGAACAGCTCACGCACTTCGCCGGCGGAAATGCGCGCCGCCCTGCCATAATGCGTGCGGCTCATCTCATAGCGCAGATCGCTGGTCAGCATGCCCCATGCCGACAGCACGGAGGCCACCGTCGGCACGATGATGCGTTTGATCTCCAGTTCGCGCGCAACCTCGGCCGCATGCAAGCCCGCCGCGCCGCCGAAACTCAACAGCGCGAATTTCCGGGGATCGACTCCGCGGCGCAACGTCATCAGGCGGATGCCGTCCGCCATGTTCAAATTGATCATGCGGTAAATGCCGGCGGCGGCCTCGACGCGCGAGAGCTCCATGGATGCGGCGACGCGGTCGACCGCGGCTTCCGACGCCGCGCGATCGAGCGGGCGCTGGCCGCCCATGAAGGCGGCGGCATCGAGATAACCGAGCACGACATTGGCATCGGTGACGGTCGCGGCCTGCCCGCCATTGCCGTAACAGGCCGGACCCGGAATCGAGCCGGCACTTTCCGGACCGACCCGCAGCGTGCGGCTGCCATCGACGCTGGCGATCGAGCCGCCGCCGGCAGCGATGCTCGCAATATCAAGGCTGCGCAAGGCAATGCGCTGGCCCGCCAGCAGGCCATCGGCGGAGAGCGAGGCCTGTCCGTCCGAAATGAGAGAGATGTCCGTGCTGGTTCCGCCCATGTCGAACGGCACCAGATCGGGAATGCCGAGCAGCTCGGCGCAGCGCCGACCGCCCGACATGCCGCCCGCCGGCCCTGACAGCACCGTGCCCGCGGCGAGGCGCGAGGCTTCCTCGACCGGCGCCATGCCGCCATGCGACAGGATGACGAACAGGCTGCCCTTGAGGCCGGCCTCTTTCAGGCGCCGCTCGAGATTGGTGAGATAGCGCCGCACGATCGGTTCGACATAGGCGTTCACGATCGTGGTCGAGACGCGCTCGTACTCCTTGATCTGCGGCAGCACGTCGCTGGAACGCGACACGCTGACGTCAGGCAGTTCCCTGGCCAGCCGTTCGACTGCGGCAAGTTCATGCACCGGGTTGAGATAGGAATGCAGGAAGCAGATCGCGACCGAGGTCGCGCCGGATTTCCGGATGCCAGCGATGGCCTCGTCAAGCGAGCGCTCATCAAGCGCAGTCAAAACCTCGCCATTCGCCTTCAGCCGCTCGCGAACACCAAAACGCAGTTCGCGCGGCACCAAGGGCTCCGGCGGCGGCGAGCGCAGATCGTAGCGGTCGGGCTTGAGGCCTTCGCGCATTTCGATGACGTCGCGATGGCCCTCGGTGGTCAAGAGCGCGACCTTGGCGCCCTTGCGCTCCAGCAACGCGTTGGTCGCAACCGTCGTCCCGTGCACCAGCCGATCGGTAGCAGCTAGCATCTCCGCACGCGTCGTGTTCAATCGCCGCGCCAGTTCTTCGAGGCCGGTCATGACGCCGATCGATTGGTCGGCGGGTGTGGATGGCGATTTTGCGAATATGGTTCGCCCGGACGAATCCGTGGCCACCAGGTCGGTATAGGTTCCGCCGACGTCAACTCCGATTGTGTACATCGTCAGCCACGTCGCTCCACGGAAACACTGGTCAATCCCTGCTCGGCGTCGCGCCGCCGCGCTTCCGCTGAACGTTTCGACGGTGGCCCCCAGCCACCGCCGCCGGAGGAGCGTATCTCGAGGCAATCACCGGGATGGAGCTCGATGCCGACTTCCTTGGTGCGCAACACGCGCGGCTCGCGGCCTTCGGACAGCAGGCGGTAATGATGCGGCTCGCCGTCCTCGCCGCCGAGCATGCCGCAGGGACCATGGCGCGCGCCGTCGCCCGCGGTGTTGCCGCGTGACGGCTTTGCGGTCTCCAGCACCAGATCGAGGGCAACGCCGAGACCGCCGCGGAACTGTCCGTCGCCACCGGAGCCTTCGCGGAATTCATGCTGGCGGAAGTGCAACGGAAAGCGCGCCTCGGCGACCTCGATACTTCCGAACTTCAATCCACCGACGCTGTGCCATTCCCCGATCGACGAGTAACCGTCGCCGCCGGACGAAGCACCGCCGCCCGGTCGAGCCTGAAACAAATGCCAGATGAACTGCTTTCCGGTACGCGGATCCTCGCCCTGAATCGCGATCCGGAATCTGCGGCTCCATCCGGCCATCGCGCGCTCCGGACAGGAGGCGGACATGGCCTTCACAATCGCTTCGACGATCTCGTTGGAGGGATGGCTGGTGCACAAGGTCACCGGCCGGCCCGGATCGGCCCAGACAATCGTCCCTTGTTTGGCGATCACCTTCAGCGGCCGCAGCGCGCCGGTGTTCTTGGGAATTTCAGCGTCGATCAGATAGGCAAAGGCCATCGCGACCGCGGCCTGCATGTTGGCATGCGAGGAATTGACAAAACTGGTCGACTGCGGATCGGACTGCGTCAGATCGACCTCGACATCGCTGCCCTTCTTGGTGACCTTGGCCGCGATGCGGATATCCGTGCGGCCGTGGCCGTCATCGTCGAGAAACGCCTCGCCATGGAAGACGCCGTCCTTCCAGGTCGAGACCACGGCGCGGGTCTGCGCTTCGGTTGCGTCCAGAATTGCCTCGATCGCGGCTTCGACGACCGGCGCGCCGAATTCGCTGAACAGTTTTGCGACGCGACGTTCGCCGAGATGCGCCGCGCCCAGCATCGCGGCAAGGTCGCCGCGAAATTCGCGCGGGTTTCGCACGTTCAGAGCCAGCATCTCGAGCAGATCCTCGCGCGGCCGCCCCGCCTCGGAAAGTTTGATCGGCGGAATCCGCAAGCCCTCCTGCCAGATTTCCGTTGCCCCGGGATTGTAGGCGCCGTGGGTGGCGCCGCCGATATCGCTTTGGTGGGCGCGGACGATGGTCCAGAGCAACCGCTTGTCGCCGTCGAACACCGGCACGAAGACCGTGAGATCAGGCAGATGGCTGCCGCCATAATAGGGATCGTTGAGCAGGAAGACGTCGCCTGGCTTGACGTCCTTGAACCGCTCCTCCACCGCGATCGTCGCCCATGGCAACGCGCCGACATGCACCGGCAGATGATCGGCCTGGGCGATCAGGCGGGCGCGCGTATCGCAAATCCCTAACGAAAAGTCGCGGCTGGAATTGAGGATCTGCGAATAGGAGGTGCGAAGCATGGCTTCGCCCATCTCTTTTACGATCGAACTGAGCCGATGCTGGACGACGGACCGTGTGATGGGATCGATCTTGGCGGACATTCTTGCCTTGTTGTTCTTGAATCTAGAGCGAGGCCGACACTTCCGATATCGCGCCCGATACGGCATCGATGATCGCATGTATATCGGCATCCGTCATCGGGGTCGACAATGCCATCAATCCATTGCCCGCCGCCAGCACGCCACGATTGAGCAGCGCCTGGTTGAAAACCACCTGACGCCCGGCTTCCGCTTCGGTCGGATAGGCCGAGCGATAGTCGCGCACCGGACGATCGACGAGATGTATCTTCAGCAACGACCCGAGCCCGACGGTGCGGCCGGGAACATTGTGGCGGCGGAACGCCGCGTCGATCCCTGATCGAACCGCCTCCCCCATTGCATCGAGCCGCGCGAACGCCGCCTCGTCCAGCAGTTCCATCGCCGCGATACCGGCGCGCATCGTCACCGGATTGGCAGAGAATGTGCCGCCATGCGGCAGCGCAGGCTTGCCCGAACGGGGATCGAACACGGCCATGAACTCCTTGTGACCGCACACCGCGCCAACCGGAAACCCGCCGCCGATGATTTTTGCGAGCGTGGTCAGATCGGGGTCGATATTGAACAGACCCTGCGCGCCGCGATAGCCGAGCCTGAACGTGATGACTTCATCGAAAATCAGCAACGCACCGACCTCGCGCGTGACCTTGCGCAGCGCCTCCAGATAGGCCCGATCGGCCGGCGCCAGCCCGGCGCGATTGGGCATGGGATCGACAAGGACGCAGGCGAGTTCAGGTCCATGCTCGCGGATCAGGCTGACCGCGGCCTCGGTATCATTGAAGGGAATGGTCAGGACATCGGCCAGCACATTGTCGGGCGTGCCCTTGGCATAGGCGACGGACACCGGCGCGTTGCGGCCCCAGGCTTCCGGCGTCGGATCGAGGCTGACCTCGGCATAATCGTAGGAGCCATGATAGGCGCCCTCGCATTTTGCAATTTTGGGGCGGCCGGTATGGGCGCGGGCGGCCTTCAGCGCCATCATGACAGCCTCGGTGCCTGAATTGCAGAACCGCACCTGGTCGACCGACGGCAATCGCGCGGCGAGCAGTTCGGCAAGGTCGACCTCGGATTCGGTCGGCATCCCGAACGCCGATCCCAGCGCAAGTTGCGCGGTCGCGGCCTTGATCAACACAGGATGTGCATGGCCGTGAATCTGCGAGGTGAAATTGTTGATGCAATCGATAAACTCGTTGCCATCGAGGTCCCACACCCGACATCCCTCGCCGCGCGCGGCGTAGATCGGATACGGTTTCATGAAGACGGTGGTGCGCGTATTGCCACCGGGCAGGCTCGCCAGTGCGCGGTTGTACATTTTTTGCGACGAGGAATTTGGATCCGGATACATGCGATCTTCCACCAGCGCTAGAACTTCAGCCTGATCTTGTAGCCGCTTATGACGGAAACCGGAAACGGTCCGCTAGGTATACAGCAAAAACAGCATTGTCCCGATGATCAGCGCCGCGGCCATGAACAGCAGCACGGCAGGTAGTCCAAGGAGCGCCGCGACCACGCCGGTTGCCGATTGCATCAGCGCCGCTCCCAGGAAGAACGCCAGATTGATCGCTGACAGCGCCTTGCCGGTATTCTGCTGGTCCACGAGTTGCCGCGTCATGCCGAACACCAGCGGCTGGGCCGACATTGCAAAACCGATCAACACGAGCAGGACGGTGTCATACTGAGCCGGCATCGCCGCAACGCCGAACAGGACCGAGATCGGAAAATGAGATGCGCCCGCCGCCATCAAGGCGAGCAGCAGCGCAGCCAGGAAATGCGAGGCCGCCAGCACTTCGCGGCGATGGCCAAATCTTCGGTCGAAAATACCGATCAGAGCCGGCCCGATGATCAGCGCCATCGTGAACAGTCCAAGTGCGTTGCCGGCGCCGATCCGGCTGAGCCCCTTGATCTCCATCAGCCACGGCCCGCCCCACAATCCCCGCAACACCAGCACGGCCGCCAGCGAGACCAGCGCAATGGCAATCAGGCCGCGCAGCCGATACGACAGGCCGATGCGCAAGACACTGGCCATCTGCGAGAGCGGCGACGAGCGATCGGCATGCTCAGCCCGCTGGTTCGGCACCAGAGCGTAGACGGCCAGCGCTACCGCCACGCCGAAGGCGGCGGAAATCCAGAACCCTGCCCGCCATCCCCAGAGTTCGACGACAACAGCGAGCGGGCTCGACGACAGCAGCATGCCGATATTGCCGATCGACAGGATCAGTCCGGACCACAGGCCGAACCGCCCCGGGGACAATTGCTTTGCGGCCAGCGTCATCGGACACATCAGCATGCCCGAGTTCGCAACCCCGAGCAGGAATTGTCCGAACAGAAAACTCTCCGGCCCCGTTGCCAGGCCCGATGCCAGCGCGCCAACGATGGTACCAATCAAGAGACTGAGGGAAACCGGCCGGACGCCAAAACGGTCCATCGCGGCGCCGGCCGGAATCTGCGATGCGGCGAACGCGAAATGATAGATCGAGGTCAGGCTCGCCAGCACCTGCGGCGACGTTTTGAAATCCGCGGCCATCACGTCGAGGCTGACGGCCGGGATCGTGCGCAGCAGGGTCGACAGCATGTGACCGCAGGCCAGCGCCAGAAGCGCAAAAATCAATGCGCGGATGTTGACATCCGCGTCGTCGGCCTTGCCGCCGTCCATGTTCCGTTTCTTCCCGGCCTTGTTGCAGCCGGGCGTAACACCGATACGCCGGGAATACCAATCGGTATTCCCGGCGGGCGATCAGTGCTTGTGGAACACCAGCGTCCGCAACTCGATGCTTTCGCGCGGCGCGGCGTCTTTCGGCGTCGTTGGATCGATGAAGGCGGTGTGCGGCCCGAATCGCGTGCGGCCGTCGGTGGCGGAATCGTAGCACTTGAGCAGCAGCGCCTCGTCCGCGGTCATCTCCGGAATGTAGTACCAGCGATGGTCGGGGTTGTACTTCACGGAATAGGTTTCGCCCTGCCGGTTCGGATAGATCAGGTCGGAGGCGACGAGATCGCCGGGCGCGACGGTCTGGCCATCCAGCATCGCGAGCGGCGCATCGCGCAGCGGTCCGCGGATCGGCCGCCACAGATTGATCACCTGGACCCGGCCCCTCAGGAGTTCGTCCGCCTCGTCAGGCAGATGCTCACGAACGCGATTGGCGCCTGATAGATCGGTCTGGTCGACATGGACCCGCGTGGCCGGCTGGCGCGGGCCCGCTCCCCGCACATCGGCCGCGCCCTCCACGCGCTTGCGAACGGTATGGTCGAATATCACGACGCGATCGGCTTTCAGCGTTGCGCGGAGAAAAGCCTCAGCGGCGGGATAGTAGACGTTCCGCACCTCCTTCTCGTCGTAGAAATTCCGGACGCTGGTCGGGTGCCGGACCAGGGCAAAACCCTCGCGGTCCAGCGAAAGACTGCCGGCGATCAGGCGGGCGTCGAAGATCGGAACTTGATGGGGTTCGGGCAGCGCCGTCGATCTGGGCTCGCCCGGCGGCGGATCGAAGGCGTAGGTGCGCGGCTTTCCGGGGGTGGGCGCGAGGTAGTTGAGCTCGCTGGTGACGAAGGGAAGCGACTCGAGTTTTGCTTGCTGCAGGCCCATGGCATTCTCCTGGACTCTATTGTTGGTTCGATTTGATTTTGGCTCGCCGGGCCTCCCCCGCAAGGCCGCGCTGCAAATAGCAAGATTGCCGTTCCCGCAGGTGCGAAGCGCGAAAGATCCTTGTCGCGCGCACCGGCTCTCCCGGATGGATATTTCTGCGCTTCACGGGTTCGTCAGACCGCAAAACGCAAGCCTCGCCATGCCCGGGGAGAACTACCCTCCCGGCCCGTATGGCGTTACAGCACTGAGCGGTGGCAAAGACGCCGCATCCAGGGAGGAAAAAAATGGACGTCACCATGAAGGGCCGCGTTGCCGCCGTCACCGGCGGCAGCAAGGGTATCGGGCTCGCCGTCGCGCGGCGCTTTGCCGAGTCCGGCGCCAAGGTCGCGATCCTGGCGCGCGGCGCACAGGACTTGAAGGCCGCGCGCGAGGCACTCGCCAAGGAAGGCGTCGAGGTTCGCGACTATGTCTGCGACGTCTCGAAGGCGGCGGATATTGCCAAGGCCCATGACAGGATCGCCGCCGATCTCGGCCCGGTCGACGTCCTCGTCAACAATGCCGGCACCTCGCGCGCGATGGCGTTCGAGACCGTGACCGACGAAATGTGGCAGGACGACCTCGACCTGAAACTGTTCGCCGCGATCCGTTTCAGCCGGTTGGTCTGGCCGGGCATGAAGGCGCGCAAATGGGGCCGCATCATCAACGTGCTGAACATCGGAGCCAAGGCGCCGGCTGCCGCGTCAACCCCGACCTCGGTCTCCCGGGCGGCCGGCATGGCGCTGACCAAGGCCATGGCGAACGAAGGCGGCCCGCACAACGTTCTGGTCAATGCGATGCTGGTCGGGCTGATCGTGAGCGATCAATGGGTCAAGCGGCACGCCCAGAAGGCGCCAGATACCGATTTTGACGCTTTCACCCGCGACCTCGCCAAGGGCGTCCCGCTCGGGCGGATGGGCACGGCGGAGGAATTCGCCAACCTCGCCTGCTTCCTCGCCTCGGAGCAGGGATCATACATCACCGGCACGGCCATCAATGTCGATGGCGGCCGGTCGCCGGTGGTCTAGCGGCACCCCGGCTCTGATAGGTTCAGAACCGGAATCCCGGTTTTATTTTGACGCGTTTTCTTTGCGCGAACCGGTGACCACTTCGCTCGAAAACGCTATGGCCCGAGCAAAAAAGGCCTCCGTCGCCGGAGGCCTTTTCGCTATCACACCGCGTCTTTGGCGGCCTTGACCGGGCGGGCGCGGACGATCTTGCGCGCCGGCTTGGCCTTGAACATCATTTCTTCGCCCGTGAAGGGGTTGGTGCCCTTGCGAGCCTTGGTCGCGGGCTTCTTGACCACGACGAACTTGGCGAAGCCGGGGACGAGGAACACCCCGTTCTTCTTCAGCTCCTTGTGACCGACGTCAACGAGCGCGTCCATCACGCCCTTGACTTCCTTCTTCGAAACTTCGGTGGACGTCGCGATCTTCTCGATCAGCTGCGACTTAGACATTTGGGTAGCCATGGTTGCTCCATTTGATTCTGGAAGAGGCACGATATGGCGGAAATTGCCTAAAAAAACAGGCTTTTCGACATTCTGCACAACTATATCGCTATTTGACTTGCACTGATTCGCGGGAAATAGGCTAGTTTTTAAGGCTTTGGCGGTGCATTAAACCGGTTGAATGCGGCGAAATGCCTTGTCAGACAGCCTTTTTCGACGATCTCCGGCCACTCCCCGCGCCTGATCGCCGTCATGGCGAGCGCTGGTTCTGGTGCCGAATAAAACGGCGGCGATCGCAACGCTGATGCGCACGTCCGGATTTCCGGAAGGATTTTCCGAACCGGGCGGCGATTAGAAAATGACTCCAGTTCCCCTTCCATCGTAGCATCGAGGAGAGCCCGCCGCCGGCTGAACGGCGCACCGCCTGATGTACCTTTCGGAGAGTTTCGCATGGATTTGACCCGCCTCGAGATCAATCGCCGCACCGCGCTGCTGACATCAGCCGCGATTGCCGCCAATGTCATCAATCCGATGCGGGCCTTCGCGCAGGAAACGCCGAAGAAGGGCGGCGTGTTCAACGTTCATTACGGCGCCGAGCAGCGCCAGCTCAATCCGAGCATTCAGGCGTCCACCGGCGTCTACATCATCAGCGGCAAGATTCAGGAAAATCTGGTTGACCTCGACACCAACGGCAAACCCGTCGGCGTACTCGCCGAGAGCTGGGAAGCCTCGCCCGACGGCAAGACCGTCACCTTCAAGCTGCGCAAGGGCGTCACCTGGCACGACGGCAAGCCGTTCACTTCGGCCGACGTCGAATTCACCGCCATGAACATGTGGAAGAAGATCCTCAATTACGGCTCGACGCTGCAGCTGTTCCTCACCGCCGTCGACACGCCCGATCCGCAGACCGCAATCTTCCGCTATGAGCGGCCGATGCCGCTCAATTTGCTGCTGCGCGCGCTGCCCGACCTCGGCTACATCTCGGCCAAGCATCTCTACGAGAGCGGCGACATCCGCCCGAACCCGACCAATCTCGCGCCTGTCGGCACCGGCCCGTTCAAGTTCGTCAAGTACGAGCGCGGGCAATATGTCATCGCCGACCGCAACCCGGACTACTGGCGCCCCAACGCGCCCTATCTCGATCGCATCGTCTGGCGCGTGATCACCGATCGCGCCGCGGCGGCGGCGCAGATGGAAGCCGGCGAACTGCATTACAGCCCGTTCTCGGGCCTCACGATCTCGGACATGGCGCGGCTCGCCAAGGACAAGCGCTTCGTCGTTTCGACCAAGGGCAATGAAGGTAACGCCCGCACCAACACGCTCGAGTTCAACTTCCGCCGTAAGGAACTGTCCGACATCAAGGTCCGCCGCGCGATCGCGCACGCGATCAACGTGCCGTTCTTCATCGACAACTTCCTCGGCGACTTCGCCAAGCTCGGCACCGGCCCGATCCCCTCGACGTCGACGGATTTCTATCCCGGACCGAACACGCCGCAATATCCCTACGACAAGCCCAAGGCCGCGGCACTGCTCGACGAGGCCGGCTTCAAGGCAGGCGCTGGCGGCACGCGGTTTTCGCTAAAACTGCTGCCGGCGCCGTGGGGCGAGGACATCTCGCTGTGGTCAACCTTTATCCAGCAATCCCTGGGCGAGATCGGCATACCCGTCGAGATCGTGCGCAACGATGGCGGCGGCTTCCTCAAGCAGGTCTATGACGAGCACGCCTTCGATCTCGCGACCGGCTGGCATCAGTACCGCAACGACCCTGCGGTCTCGACCACGGTCTGGTATCGCTCCGGCCAGCCCAAGGGCGCGCCCTGGACCAACCAGTGGAACTGGACGGACGCAACCGTCGACAAGACCATCGACGATGCGGCCACGGAAGTCGATCCCGCCAAGCGCAAGGCGCTCTACGCCCAGTTCGTCAAGGAAGTGAATACCGAGCTGCCGGTCTGGATGCCGATCGAGCAGATTTTCGTCACCGTGATCTCGGCCAAGGCGCGCAACCACTCCAACACCCCGCGCTGGGGCTCGTCGAGCTGGCACGATCTTTGGCTTTCCTCCTGACATCTTATCGGCAGGCTGGTTCTGATTAAATCAGAACCAGCGTCGCTCTTGTTTTGACGCGTTTTCCTTGCGCGAACCGGTGTCCACCTCGCTTGAAAACGCTATAGATAGGTCCATGCGCATCCTAGGCCTTGCGGGGCGACGGCTCGCCGCCTCGATCCCGACCCTGTTTTTGATCCTGATCGGCGTGTTTCTGCTGCTGCAGTTCGCGCCGGGCGACACCGTCGATGCGATGATGGCGCAGATGGGCGGCGGCGACGCCGCAACCGCGCGCGAGCTGCGCAAATTTTACGGCCTCGACCTCTCGGTGCCGGCCCAGCTCGGCAACTACCTCTGGCGCCTGGTGCGGCTCGATCTCGGCTTCTCTTCGATCTATGGCAAGCCGGTGGCTTCGGTCATCCTGGAGCGGCTGCCGCCGACCATTCTTTTGATGACGGCGTCGCTATCCTTTGCGTTCTTCTTCGGTCTGTTGTTCGGCGTGATCGCGGCGCGTGGTGTCAACCGCTGGCCGGATACGCTGATCTCGACGCTTGGCCTCGTGTTCTACGCCACGCCCTCCTTCTGGTTCGGGTTGATGGCGATCGTGGTGTTCTCGGTCTACCTGCAATGGCTGCCGCCCGGAGGTTTCGAGAATATCGGCACGGTGCAAGTAGGTATCTGGCGCACCATCGACATCGCCCAGCATCTCGTGCTGCCGACGCTGACGCTCGGACTGATTTTCCTTGCGATTTACCTCCGCATCATGCGCGCCTCGATGCTGGAGGTGCTCAACCTCGATTATGTCCGCACCGCCCGCGCCAAGGGCCTCGACGAGACCCGCGTGGTGACGCGGCACGTGCTGCGCAACGCCCTCCTCCCGATGGT
Organism: Bradyrhizobium sp. AUGA SZCCT0177; assembly: GCF_018130125.1. Taxonomy (NCBI): domain Bacteria; kingdom Pseudomonadati; phylum Pseudomonadota; class Alphaproteobacteria; order Hyphomicrobiales; family Nitrobacteraceae; genus Bradyrhizobium; species Bradyrhizobium sp. AUGA SZCCT0177. The sequence goes on from NZ_JAFCMA010000011.1 coordinate 224,253, forward strand.
GACGCTGATCGGCCTGCAGGCCGGCACCATGCTGGGCGGGTCGGTGGTGGTCGAAAGCGTGTTCTCGCTGCCGGGGCTCGGACGGCTGGCCTACGAGTCGGTCGTGCAGCGCGACCTCAATACCCTGCTGGGAATCGTGTTCGTCTCCGCCCTCCTCGTCATTGTCGTCAACTTCGCCGTCGATCTCCTCTATGCGCGGCTTGACCCGCGCATCTCGGCGGAAGGGTAGAACGATGGATGCGGTCAAACGCTATTTCCGCAGTCCCGCCGCTGTCGCAGGCCTGGTGTTGCTGCTGATCGTGATCGCAATGGCGGTCAGCGCCGGCTGGTTCTATCCGCGCGATCCGCTCGCACTGGCCGGCCGGCCCCTGATCTGGCCGTTCTCCAATCCGCGCTTCCTGCTCGGCACCGACAATTCCGGCCGCGATATCGCCGCACAGATTCTTTACGGCGCGCGGATCTCGCTGCTGATCGGCGGCGTCGCCACGGCGATTGCGATTTTGATCGGCATCTTCGTCGGCGCTTTCGCCGGCTATTATGGCGGCTGGGTCGATACCGTGCTGATGCGGATCACCGAGGCCTTCCAGACCTTGCCGAACTTCGTGCTGCTGCTGGTTCTGGTCGCCGTGTTCGGGTCGACCCTGACCACCGTCACCATCGCGGTCGGCGTGGTGTCGTGGCCGGCGCCGGCGCGGCTCACCCGCGCCGAATTCCTGTCGCTGCGCAACCGCGAATTCGTCCAGGCCGGCCGCACGCTTGGCATGAAGGACATTCAGCTGATCCTTGGCGAAATCCTGCCCAACGCGTTGCCGCCGGTGATCGTCTACGCCAGCGTGGTGATGGCGGTCGCGATCCTGCTGGAGAGCGCGCTGGCGTTCCTGCGCCTGTCCGATCCCAACGTGGCGTCCTGGGGCAACCTGATCGGCCTCGGCCGCGATGTGCTGCGGGTGCAATGGTATGTTTCGGCGATCCCCGGCATCGCCATCCTGGTCACGGTGCTCGCCGTGTCGCTGGTCGGCCAGGGCCTCAACGATGCGCTCAATCCGAGGCTGAAGAGCCGATGAGCGAGCCGCCGAACACCGTCCTCTCGATCGAGCACCTCGGCGTCCGCCTGCCGGCGGGCGCGGATCGGCGGCACGCATTGTCTGATGTGTCGCTGTCGATCGCATCGGACGAGATCCTCTGCGTGGTCGGCGAATCCGGCTCCGGCAAATCGATGATGGCCAACGCCATCATGCGCCTGCTGCCCAATGAGGTATCCATCGACGGCGGCCGGGTGATGTTCGAGGGCCGCGATCTCGCCTCCGCCACCGTCGCCGAAATGCGCCAGGTGCGCGGCGCCGGCATTGCGATGATCTTCCAGGAGCCGATGACCGCGCTCAATCCACTGCGCACCATCGGCGATCAGATCGCCGAGATGTTTTCTATCCACACCGAACTGTCCAAGGCCGAAATCGCCGCCAGGGTTTTGGCCCTGCTCGCCGACGTGCGGATCCCCGATCCCAAGGTCGCGGCGAAGGCCTATCCGCACGAACTGTCCGGCGGCCAACGGCAGCGCGCGATGATCGCGATGGCGCTTGCGCTCGACCCAAAGCTCCTGATCGCGGATGAGCCGACCACCGCGCTCGATGTCACGACGCAGGCTCAGATCCTGAAGCTGATCCGTGACCTGCAGCAGCGACGGAAGGCCGCGGTGCTGTTCATCACCCATGATTTCGGCGTCGTCGCCGAGATCGCCGACCGCGTCGTGGTGATGCAGCACGGCGCGATCGTTGAACAGGGCCCGGCCACTACGGTGCTGAACGATCCCAGGCATGCCTACACCAAGCAACTCATCGCCGCCGTGCCGCCGCTGAAGGCGCCGCCGCCGCGCGCGCTCTCGACCGAGAACATTTTGACGATATCGGATGTTTCCAAGACCTACCGCACCGGCGGTTTCCTCGGCCGCGGCGCGCGCGTGACGCCCGCGGTCAAGGACGTATCGCTCTCCCTGCCCAGAGGCGCGACGCTCGGCATCGTCGGCGAGTCCGGATCAGGCAAGTCGACGCTGGCGCGCTGCATCGTTCGGCTTATCGATCCGGACCAGGGAGCGATCCTGCTCGAGGGCAACGACTGGGCGAAGATGTCGCGTGAGAACGTCCGCCGCGAGACCCGTCACATCCAGATGGTGTTCCAGGACCCGTTCGCCTCGCTCAATCCGCGCCGCAAGGCGGCCGAACTGGTGGCGCAGGGACCGATCGTGCACGGCACGCCGCGCGCCAAGGCAATCGCCGATGCGCGGGAATTGTTTGCGCTGGTCGGGCTCGATCCTTCCGCCGGCGACCGGTTTCCGCATGAATTTTCGGGCGGCCAGCGGCAACGCATTGGTCTTGCACGTGCGCTCGCGCTCAAGCCGGCCGTGCTGGTCGCGGACGAACCGGTCTCCGCGCTCGATGTCTCGGTGCAGGCGCAGGTGCTAAAGCTGCTCGCCGAATTGCGACAGCGGCTCGGTCTCTCCATCGTCTTCATCACGCATGATCTGCGGGTCGCCGCGCAAATCTGCGATCTCGTCGCCGTGATGAAGGATGGCGCCGTGGTGGAGCAAGGCCTCGCGGGCGAAGTGTTCGGCAACCCGCAGCATCCCTATACGCAGGCGTTGCTGGCTTCGATCCCCGGCGGCGACTTCACGCGCAAGCGCGACGCCCTGATCGTCAGCTAGAACGATCGCTGCTCAGCGGTCACTGCGGCCGGCGCGAGGCGAGAAAATACTCCGCCCATTGGAGCAACTCGAAACGATCGCCCTTCATCAATTCCTGCGCGTCGCGCTGCCGGTAGAGCACCAGCATCCAGGGGGCGATTTTGCGCAGCACTCCGTGCATCACGAACGGCACCGGTTCCGTGAACGGCAGCGCCAGTTCGCTTTCCGGCACGCCGCGGACCGCCTTTGACAATTCGTTGCCAAGCGGGATCGTCAGCGCGACCGCGCGGCCGTTGCAGCCGGTCCAGCCATAGGCGTTGGGCCCGAGTTTGTGGATGCGCGGCAAGAAGTCCGCCGTCATCCCGACATAACCGTTCCAGACATAATCGAACGCGACCTCGCCGATCTGTGGCCACAGCCGCTGCAGCCGTTCCGTCACAAGAGCCTTGATCCGTTCGACCTTGTTGCCGGGGCCGAGCACGGCGCCGCCGGTAATCAGGCGATTTCGCGCGTCATAGCGCGCGAAATACAATTCGCCGTGGGTATCGGAGAGCGCTTGCCGGCCGGGGATGATCGTCTTGCGGACATTGTCCGACAGCGGTTGCGTCGACATCTGCCAGGACAGCACCGGCATCACCTCGTGTGCCATGTCGGGCACAAGCGATTTCGAGAATTCACCGCTATAGGCGTTGCTCGCAACCACCAGCGCACGGCCGCTGATCTCGCCCTTTTCGGTCTTTACCACCCAGCGATCGCTGCGACGCTCGAAACTGATTGCCGGCGAACGGGCGTAGATACGCGCGCCAAGGGCCAGCACCGCGTGTGCAAGCCCGCGCGCCAGCGCCAGCGGATTGATGTGGCCGCCGGTCTTGTTCCAGAAGCCGCCGTACCATGCATCCGACCCGGTCATGTCGCGCGCCTGCTCACGCGACAGCAGTTCAACCGGCGCGCCGAACTTCGACCATTGCCGCACACGCCTTTCCGCAATCTTGATGCGGCCCGGTGAATGCACCGGTTGCACCCATCCGGCCTCCTCCTGCTCGGCCTCGATCTTGTAACGCCGCGCCACCTCGAACAGCGTCGACGCGCTATCGCGCAGCATTCCGACGAAGCGCTCGCCGACCACGCCGTGTTTGGCAATGATGTCTTCCGGGTCGGGCCGCGACAGCGTCGGAATTACCTGGCCGTTGTTACGACCCGACGCGCCCCATCCCGGCTCTGCGGCTTCCACGATCGCGACATCGACCCCGGCCTCGCGCAGATGTAGCGCCGTCGATAACCCCGTGAAGCCCGCACCGATCACGATCACATCGGCCTGCTGCGTCCCGGTCAATTCCGGAAGCTTAGGCCCTGACGGCGTCACTGCTGCCCACAGCGAAGGCGGCCAGCGGACTTCGGCGCTATTCATCGTGATCCTTTCTTGCGGGCGGCAGATCGAATGGTTAGCTTAGTACGCATCATCAGCCCGGGGAAATAGCAGAGTGGCACTCAAGAACGTCATCGGAATCGATCACGCCGTGGTCATGGTGAAGGACCTCGACAAATCAGCTGAAAATTACAGGCGGCTCGGCTTCACGGTGTCGCCGCGCGGCACCCACAGCGCGCATATGGGATCGGGCAATTACACCATCATGTTCGACCCTGACTATATGGAATTGCTCGGTGTCTTGACGCCGACAGAACATAATGCTCCGGCGCGCGCGTTTCTGGAAAAGCGCGGCGAGGGCATCGAACGCATCGCTTTTACCGCGGTGGATTCCGCCGACGGCGCCGAAGAAATCCGCGCGCGCGGCTATCCGCCGGTTGGACCGACCGATTTCGAGCGGCCGGTGACGATGCCCGATGGCACCCTCTCGGCGGCAAAATTCCGGACGTTCCAATGGCCGACCGCGGAAGCGCCGGGCGGCGTGCGCATCTTCGCCTGCCAGCACAAGACGCGCGAGACGGTGTGGATTCCCGAACTGATGAAGCATGCCAATGGTGCCAAACGACTGCGGCAGGTGCTGATCGTTTCGCCGGAACCCGCCAACGACGCCGCGCATATGTCGCGCATGATCGATCGCGACGCGAGAACCGAGCAGGACGGCGCCATCGCAGTACCCTCAGGCTCCGATCGCGCCGACTTCGTGTTCCTGACCAGGGATCAACTGAGCAAGCGTTACCCCGAGGTATCGCTGAACGGTCTGCCCGAGCGTGGCGGCGCGGGACTGGTGATTGAGGCCGACGTCACCGCAGCCGAGAAGGCGCTTGGCGCAACCGGGGTTCGCAACGGTGGTGGCGGCGTGATCGTGCCACCTGCCGCGGGCAACGGCACCCTGCTCGCCTTTGTCAAGGCGTAGCCGACCGCGCTTGTCGCTGTATCAGGGGACAGCCGGATCATGGCGAAGGGCAAGGGCGAACCGGACGGCGACACGGCAACGACCCGCCGTGGCCGCCCCCGTTCCGCCGAGACGACCAACGCTATTCTGCAGAGCGCCTACACCCTGATGGCAACCACGGGCCTTGCCGCCACCAGCATCGATGCGGTGGCGCGGGATTCGAACGTCTCGAAGATGACCATCTACAAATGGTGGCCGTCGCGCGAGGCGCTGCTGATTGATGCGTTCCTGAACCATGCTTCCTTGATGCTGCCGCTGCCGAGCATCGGCACGCCGGCAGACCGCCTGAGAAGCCACGCCGCCGCCTATGCGAAGGCGCTGCAGGGTGAGTTCGGCAAGGTACAGCTCGCGGTGATCTCCGAATGCATTTCGAACACCGGGTCGGCGGAAATCTTCTACGAGCGCTATCTGCAATACCGAAGGACAGCCCTGGTTGAACTGATCGCTGCCGGCCAGCAGGATGGCAGCATCGGAGCGGCGGGCGCGCCGGAAGACCTGTATGACGCGATCTACGGCAGCCTGTTCTATCGCTACATCTTCGGCATCAAACCGATCTCGCCGGCGCAAGCCCGCAATCTCGTCGACACCCTGCTGATCATCAAGAGCCGCTGACACCATCGACGTGCTTGCGCCGCTCGCGGCGGAACCAGGCCCACGTCTCGCGCGTCACGGCCAGATAGCCCTGCCCCCGGAACGCAATCCGGTCGTCGACAATCCGGTTCAATTTTGGCAGCGCATGGAAGGGTATCGACGGGTAGGCGTGATGCTCGACGTGATAGGGCATGTTCCATGCGAACCACTTCATCACGGTGCCGGTATAGGTGGTGCGGGTGTTGTCGAAGGCGCTGCGCGTTCGTTCGCATCCGGTGTGTTCCGCATAGAGGTAGGGCCGCAGGATCAACTGGCCGATCAGCAGCGGAACGATCCAGACCCAGAGCAGGATAGCGGTATGCAGCGCGAGCGAGATCAGCAGCAGTGCTATGTAACCCGCGAGATAGAGGCGCGCTTCCCGCACGATGATGTGGCGCTTGTTCTCGGGAATCCAGGGCAGCGCAACCTTGCCGGTCAGGGCGTGACGCAGCATCAGCGCCTCACGGCCGGCGATCTGAACAAGCCCGCTATAGGCGATCGCGAGTTGCGTGTCCGAGGACGGCTTGGGGCCGACGATCAACTCCGGATCCTTGTCGGGATCCTGCGTGTAGCGATGATGGTCCCAATGAAACAGGCAGTAATATTCGTAGCGATGCGCGATCATGAAGGCCGACAGATGGCCGACAACGAGATTCAACGCGCGGCTGCGGAACGCGGTCTTATGGGCGGTTTCGTGCATCGGCATGAACAGGAATGCCACCAGATAGGCCTGCACGACGATCAGCGGCAAGGCCCACGCCAATCCGTAATTCGACGAGACCAGCCATATCAGGGTCCCGACGATGGCAATTGCGCCGTAATGGCTGACGGTGCGAACCGCGCCTCGAAGATCCGATCGTTCCGAGAGTTCGCGGAGCATCGCGGGACTGAGCGGCTTCTCCCGGAGTTTTGGTTCAACTGACGTCACGATGTTCATGGTTGCAAACGCCTCATTGGATGGGTTCTGTTTTTCAACGTTTTAAGAACGCCGATATCTCGGCGTTGATGAATGCGCGATCCGCAGGGTAGTTGATCGGATTTCCGGCGCGGTGGCCGTGGATCGACGGAATGGGGTGAAGTTCGGCCGACCTCGCATTGACGAGCTTGCCGATCTCGGCCTCGTTGTCGCGCACGTCGAAGTAACGGTCGGTCTGCCCCGGCATCAACAGCACATGCGCCCTGATCGCTGCGAGCGCGCGGGTAATGTCGCCGCCAAATTCCGGGCACTGGCTGATGTCGCCGCGCTGCCAGATGCCGATCTGCGCGAGCAGATCGTTGGCGTCGCGCCTCGAGAAGGCGATATCCCACGAGCCTGCCAAATAGTCTTCCAGCGAGTTGAATCCTGCCTCGCGCCAGACTTCATCCCGGTAGAAGGCGTGCGACATCGCCCAGCCCGCATAGATGCGCCCCATCGCGCGAAGGCCGGCGGAAGGTTTGGCGGCGAAGCGGCCGTCCCTGAAATTGGGGTCCGTGGTCAGCGCCGCCTTCACGCCCTCCAGAAATACGTGATTATAGGGCGAGCACCGCGCGCTGCCGCAGACGATGGCGGCGCGTTCCACCATGTCGGGATGGCAGGCCGCCCAATGGTAGGCCTGCATGCCGCCCATCGACCAGCCATAGACCAGCGCGATCTTCGCGATGCCGAATTGCTCCACCAGCAACCGGCGCTGAACCGCGACCGCGTCGTGATAGCTGATCGCCGGAAATGGCGTCACGTCGGTATTGGACGGTGACGAAGACAGGCCGTTGCCGAACAGATTCGGAATGATGATGAAGTAGCGCTCGGGATCCAGGATGCCGCCGGGCTGGATCAGCCATTCGGTGTCTAAGTGTTGCGCGCTGAACGACGTCGGATAGACAATCACATTGTCCTTCCGCGCATTCAGGCTGCCATAGGTCTTGTAGGCGAGACGCATGGAAGGGAACACGACGTCAGACTGAAGCGGGACGTCGCCCGCCTCGAAGACCTGATAGTCGCCGCTGGTCGTCATTTGCCCGGCTCCGGTGCCTCGACATTAACTGTACTAATAGTACATTATATAGATACGATTGCAAGCCCGCGCTGCGAAGGCGTGGGCCATCGCCGGTAACGCGCCTCTTGCCATTGCAGGAACACGGTTTGACGGTGCGGTCGCAAGCAACGAATTGCTTCGATGGCACGCCCGCGGCTGAACCGCCGCCTCGGCTCCTCGCCCCTTCCACCATAATACCGCACGAAGGGGGCTAGGCAGGCCACGCACGGACGTTACTATCGCCGCAAAACAAGCCGACCCAGGGAGAGAAAAACAATGAAGAATCATCTGATCTCGCGCCGTGCCGTTCTGGCCGGCACCGCCGCCGCAGGCGCGCTGAGCCTGACCGGCTTTCCGGCCCGCGCGGCCGAACCACAGTGGAAAAAATACGCCGGCACCAAGCTCGAGGTGATCCTCGCCAAGGGCCCGCGCGGCGACAATTTTCAAAAGAACATCAAGGAATTTACCGAACTCACCGGCATCCAGGTCGAATCGGAGCAAATCCCCGAGCAGCAGCAGCGCCAGAAGGCCGTGATCGAACTTGCTTCGGGCAAGCCGAGCTTCGACGTGGTTCATGTCAGCTACCACGTGCAGAAGCGCCAGTTCGAGAAGGCCGGCTGGCTCGCCGACATCTCCGGCTACATGAAAGACCCGAACCTCACCGCGCCCGACCTGGTCGAAAGCGATTTCTCGGCCGGCGGCCTGCAATACGCCAAGAACGACAAGGGACAGATGCACTCCCTGCCGTGGTCGGTCGACTATTTCATCCTCTATTACAACAAGGAGCTGTTCCAGAAGAAGGGCGTCGCGGTGCCGAAGACCTTCGACGAGATGGTCGCGGCCGCCGAAAAGCTCACCGACGCCAAGGAAGGCACCTTCGGCTTCGTCGGGCGCGGCCTGCGCAACGCCAACATGACGCTGTGGACCAACTTCTTCCTCAACGCCGGCGGCGAATTCCTCGATGCCAAGGGCGGCATCCTGACCGACGGCCCGGAGGCGATCGAAGCCACCAAGCTGTACCAGACGCTGCTGACCAAGGTCGCGCCTCCCGGCGTCGCCGGCTTCAACTGGATGGAGTCGATGGCCTCGTTCACGCAGGGCCGCTCGGCGATGTGGATCGACGGCGTCGGCTGGGCGCCGCCGCTGGAAGACCCGGCCGCCTCGCGCATCGTCGGCAAGGTCGGCTACACCGTCGTGCCCAAGGGATCCAAGGGACAATATTCGGCAACCTATGGCGACGGCATCGGCATCGCGGCCGCCAGCAAGAACAAGGAAGCGGCCTATCTCTTGTGCCAATGGGCGGTCTCGAAGAAGCAAGGCGCGCGATTGCTGCAGGCCGGCGGCGGCGTGCCGTTCCGCAACTCCATCCTCAACGACCCCGAGATACAGAGCGGGGTCAAGATGCCGAAGGAATGGCTGCAGTCGGTGATCGATTCCGCCAAGATCAGCAAGCTCGGCCTGCCCGTCATCATTCCGGTCGCCGAATTCCGCGATCTCGTCGGCGCGGCCCTCACCTCGACTCTCTCTGGTGCTGATCCCGCGACGGAGCTGAAGAAGGCTCATGAGCAGTTCCGCCCGATCCTGGAGCGCAGTGAAAAAGCGTGAAGGCAATAGCAGAAGTCACTCCGGCCGCGGCTGATCCCGCGCCGGGGCAGGAATGGCGGCCGCCGACCTACTGGCCGTTCGTGGTGCCGGCGCTGGTCGTCGTGCTCGCCGTGATCGTGTTCCCATGGGTGTTCACGATCTGGATGAGCCTCAACGAGTGGAAGGTCGGCTCGCCGACCACCTTTGTCGGCTTCGCCAATTATGTTCGAATGCCGAACGATCCCCGCTTCGTCGAAGCGGTCGGACACACGCTGCTTTACACCGCCTTGTCGGTGCTGCTGCCGCTGATCCTCGGCACCTTTGCAGCCGTGGTGTTTCACGCCAAATTTCCCGGCCGCGGATTCCTGCGCGGGGTCTTCATCATGCCGATGATGGCGACGCCGGTGGCGATCGCGCTGGTCTGGACCATGATGTTCCACCCGCAGCTCGGCATACTGAACTATCTGCTGTCGCTGGTCGGCCTGCCGCCGCAATTGTGGGTGTTTCATCCCGGCACCGTGATCCCCTCGCTGGTGCTGGTCGAAACCTGGCAATGGACTCCCTTGGTGATGCTGATCGTGCTCGGCGGCCTCGCCGCGATCCCGACCGAACCCTATGAAAGCGCGCAGATCGACGGCGCCAGCGTCTGGCAGGTGTTCCGCTACATCACGCTGCCGCTGATCACGCCGTTCCTGTTCATCGCCGGCATGATCCGCATGATCGATGCGGTCAAGAGCTTCGACATCATCTTCGCCATCACGCAAGGCGGGCCCGGCTCGGCGTCGGAGACCATCAACCTCTATCTCTACAGCGTCGCCTTCATCTATTACGACCTCGGCTATGGATCGGCGATCGCGGTGATCTTCTTCCTGCTGATCGTCGCCATGGCGGCGCTGATGCTGCACCTGCGCCAACGCACGATGTGGACCGAGATCGGGAGCGGAGCATGAGTCTGCGTCAGATCCTCGGCAAGATCGGGCTGTGGTTTGCGATCTTCGTGGTAGTGTCACCCGCGATCCTGTTCTTTCTCTGGATGGCCTCGCTGTCGGTCAAGTTCGAAGTCGACAACGCCGCCTACCCGCCGGTGTTTTTCCCCGAGCGCTTTGCCTGGAAGAATTACGCCGAAGTGCTCGCCTCCAACCGCTTTCTGACCTATTTCATCAACAGCCTCGTGGTAACCGGCACCGCGACCGGGCTCGCGATGCTGGTCGGCGTGCCCGCAGGCTATGGCATCGCGCGGATGGCGGCGCATAAATCCGCGATCGTGATCCTGATCGCCCGCATCACGCCGGGATTGTCGTATCTCATCCCGCTGTTTCTTCTGTTCCAGTGGCTCGGATTGCTCGGCACGCTGGTGCCGCAGATCATCATCCACCTCGTGGTTACGGTGCCGATCGTGATCTGGATCATGATCGGCTATTTCGAGACCACGCCGCTGGAGCTCGAGGAAGCCGCCCTGATCGACGGCGCCACACGCTGGCAGGTGTTCCTTCACGTGGCGCTGCCGATTGCCCGTCCGGGGCTTGCCGTTGCCTTCATTCTCGCGGTGATCTTCTCCTGGAACAATTTCGTGTTCGGCATCGTGCTGGCGGGACGGGAGACGCGCACGCTGCCCGTCGCGGTCTACAACATGATTTCGTTCGACCAGTTGAGCTGGGGACCGCTAGCGGCGGCCGCGCTCATCGTGACCTTCCCCGTCCTGTTGCTCACGGTATTGGCGCAGCGGCAGATCGTGGCCGGGCTGACCGCAGGCGCCGTCAAAGGCGGCTAGCTGCAAGCTCCGGTGCGAGCGCTTCCAGTACCGCAGACGAATTGGTGACCCAGCCGAAGATACCGCCCTGGGCCTTGATCATCTTCAGGCCCATCTCATGGAATTCCGGAAAATAGGATGCGCAGCCGTCGGCCAGCACCACGCAGCGATAGCCGCGATCGTTGGCCTCGCGCACCGTGGTGTTGACGCAGACTTCCGTGGTGACGCCGCACACCAGCAGATTCTCGATGCCGTATTTCTCAAGGATGTCGCCGAGTTCGGTGGCGTAGAACGCGCCCTTGCCGGGCTTGTCGATCACGATCTCTGAGTCGAGCGGATAGAGCTCGGGAATGATGTCGTGGCCCGCCTCGCCGCGGATCAGGATCCGCCCCATCGGTCCGGGATCGCCGATCCGCAATGACGGCGCGCCGCGTTCGACCTTGGCGGGCGGCGCGTCGGACAGGTCGGGCAGATGTCCCTCGCGGGTGTGGATGACCAGCATGCCGGTTTCGCGCGCCGCTGACAGCACCGAAGCGATCGGCTTCACCGCGCGCGCCAGCTGCGACACGTCATTGCCCAGCGTCTCGCCGAAGCCGCCGGGCTCCATGAAGTCGCGCTGCATGTCGATGATCAGAAGCGCGGTCGCCGCCCACTCAAGCGCGATCGGCTCCGGCTCGGCGGCGACCTTGCCGATGGATGGCCCCTTTGAGTTCGTCATGATGCAAGCGCCCGACCGAGAGTAATTTCCGGTGAGATTAAGCAAGGCGCATGCCATTGTACAATTCTTGCGCAAGCCGGCAATGAGTTGGCACGCTTGTTGCTAAATATCGCGGTATCGCAACGTCGAAACGCCGGCGGTCTGCCGCAGCGCCACAAATTCGGGAGGAACACATGAACGGGCTTGGAGGTCTCAACAAATCGCCGGAAGGCGTCGTGATCGGGCTGGTTCAACTGCAATTGCCTGTTGTCGTGACCAGGGCGGACCTCGCGCGGCAGACCGAGCGCATCGTCTACATGGTCGGAAAGGCGCGGCGCAATCTCGGCACCATGGATCTCGTCGTATTTCCCGAATATTCGCTGCACGGCCTGTCGATGGATACCAATCCCGAGATCATGTGCCGGCTCGATGGACCGGAGGTCGCCGCCTTCAAGCAGGCCTGTATCGACAACAATATCTGGGGCTGCTTCTCGATCATGGAGTTCAACCCGAACGGCAATCCCTACAATTCCGGCCTGATCATCGATAACAACGGCGAGATCAAGCTCTACTACCGGAAATTCCATCCCTGGATCCCGGTCGAGCCGTGGGAGCCCGGCGATATCGGCATTCCCGTGATCGAGGGTCCGAAAGGCGCCAAGCTCGCGTTGATCATCTGCCATGACGGCATGTTCCCGGAGATGGCGCGCGAATGCGCCTACAAGGGTGCGGAGATCATGATCCGCACCGCCGGCTACACCGCGCCGATCCGCGAAAGCTGGCGTTTTACAAATCAGGCCAATTCCTTCCAGAATTTGATGGTGACCGCCAACGTCTGCATGTGCGGCTCCGACGGCTCGTTCGATTCCATGGGCGAAGGCATGATCGTGAATTTCGACGGCAGCATCATCGCCCACGGCACCACCGGCCGCGCCGACGAGATCATCACCGCCGAAGTCCGCCCTGACCTGGTGCGCGAGGCGCGGATCCACTGGGGCGTCGAGAACAACATCTACCAGCTCTGGCACCGCGGCTATGTCGCGGTGAAGGGTGGCGCGATGGATTGCCCGTATACGTTCATGCAGGACATGGTGGCGGGTACGTTCCGGCTTCCGTGGGAGGATCAGGTCAAGGTGACGGACGGCACGTCGTGCGGTTTTCCGGCGCCGACTAGGATGTTCGGGAAAACGGCGAAGGCGGCGGAGTGATTGCTCACGCCGTCGTCCCGGCGTTACTACCGTCGTCCCGGGCTTGACCCGGGACCCATACCGCGTGATCTCTCGTTGAGGAGCCGGTAACAGAGACCATTCGCAAACTTTCTTCCTGTGGTTATGGGTCCCGGGTCAAGCCCGGGACGACAGCGGTGTTTTTTGTTGGCACCATGATCCAAACGCACCTTCGCATTCTCGCGACGCATTGCGCCCGAGGTTTGCCAGAAATTCCTTGCCCTCTCATGAGAGGGCGCAGGGAAGACCGGGTGCGCGCTGCACCCGCGGTCTCGTGTGCGAATAGTGCAAAGAAAGCTGCACACGAGCATACAGGGCAGCGGAGAACACCCGGCCTTCCCTGCGCAATGGCTTTACGGCTTATGCCGTGATCTCCCCGGAGACGAGTTCTTGGTTGACTCCGTCGCTGCCGTTCCCGCTTGCGCTTCTCCGACAGCTTGACGCCTGCCACGGGCGCCAGGACCACACGGTTTTGCCGTACGCTTATCCACGCCGTCGTCGAGGCGTAAACCAGCGTCCACCGCAACCCGTCCAACGTCCGTGACGACGGCCGACGCCCT